>NZ_JBSGDT010000003.1:414921-464076 GCF_053602515.1 Amycolatopsis sp. NPDC004368
TTCGGCTGCGCTGAATTCAGCAGGCTCAATCCAGTCGCGCCTGCTCCAGCCCGCCAGAATCAGGCCTGATCCAGCTGCGCTGAGTCACTCGCCCTGGTCCAGCCCGCCCGAACCGGGCGCGAGAATTCGGCTGCGCTGAGCTCAGCAGGCTCAATCCAGTCGCGCCTGCTCCAGCCCGCCAGAATCAGGCCTGATCCAGCTGCGCTGAGTCACTCGCCCTGATCCAGCCCGCCCGAACCGGGCGCGAGAATTCGGCTGCGCTGAGCTCAGCCGGCTCGATCCAGTCGCGCCTGATCCAGCCCGGGGGCAGGCGCCTTGATTCAGCCGCGCTGAGTCACTCGCCCTGATCCAGCCCGCCCCGAGCCGGGCGCGCTGATACAACCGCGCTCAATTCAGCAGGCCCGAACCAGCCACGCCGACCCAACCACCCGGGTCAGGTGCCTCGATCCAGCCGCGCTGGGTCAGCCATCCTGATTCAGTTGCCTGAGTCTGGAGCGCTGACCCCAGCCAGGCGCGTCGACGCAGCCGCCCTGCTAAGTCACACGTGTCAGGCGCCTCGGGCCAGCCGCACTGCGCCAGCCACTGAGCCGGCCACCTGAGCCAGCTTCCTCGGGTCAGCCGCACCGCGTCGGCCGCCTGAGCCAGGTTCCTTGGCCCGGCTACGTCGGGCCAGCCACCTGAGCCAGCCACCCCAGCAAGGCGCCTCGGTCCAGCCAACAACGGGCCAGGCACCCGAACCAGATGCCCCGAGCCAGCCGCACCGCGTCAGCCACCTGAATCGGGTTCCTCAGGCCAGCCACGTCGGGTCAGCCTCCTGATCCAGCCACCCGAGCCCGTCGCCTCGACCGAACAGTGCCGAGTCAGCCGCCCCGATTCAGTTGTCTGGTTCGAGCGCCCAGGCGGACGTCCTTTCGTTTGCCACCGCCGATCTCCTGCTTCACCGAGCTGCCTGCGGCCACGGATCAGGCCCCCGCACTGGCCGTGAGCCGCGTGCGTTCACGGCACCATCACCACCGCTCCATCACCAGCGCGCCCCCAACGACCCACAAAAGGCAGGCACACCCCTAACGCTCCCCGGTGGGCAACCGCCGGATGAAGTACGCGACAGCCACCTGCCACACCGTGCAAAGCCCCGTCGGGTGGCGGCGGACCGGCCACCAGCCCCACCGAACGCCCCAACGCCCCGCTCCGCACGCGCGAC
Source organism: Amycolatopsis sp. NPDC004368 (assembly GCF_053602515.1). Classification (NCBI taxonomy): domain Bacteria; kingdom Bacillati; phylum Actinomycetota; class Actinomycetes; order Pseudonocardiales; family Pseudonocardiaceae; genus Amycolatopsis; species Amycolatopsis sp. NPDC004368. Next base: position 416,123 of record NZ_JBSGDT010000003.1, read on the forward strand.
AGCGGCCGTCCGGGCCCAAGTCGTGATCGCGAAGAAGAGCGCGCCAAGCGGCAGCCAGACGCCGCGCTTCCCCCGAAGCGCAGCCACTGCGCGCGGCATCCGCCGTAACCGGCCCCAGAACTCCCCGTAGGTAGTCCTGTACCCCCGCGGCCAGGACTCCGAACAAGATCGTGTCCACACCCTCGTGCTCCCTCCCGAGGCGGCCGGCGGACGAACGCCAGCCTACCTCACATGTTCGAACTTGTGTTCGATGGAAGGGAGCTTAATTGGGGGGTCCGACAAAATTCAGAGCTTCACCATCGGCACGCTGCCGATCAGCATGAGGCGCACCTTGCCGGACGCGCCGAAGTCGATGGTGGCCGTGGCGCGGGGGCCTACGCCGTCGCAGGAGATGACCGTGCCGAGGCCGTACTTGTCGTGGCTGACGCGGTCGCCGACGTCGAGTTTGAGGGCCACCGTGTCCTTCCAGCCCTTGCCGAAGGGCGAGGAGGAAGTCGTGGTGGACGGCGATCGCCGGCCCCACGTGGTGGCCGCGCGCGGACCCGAGGACGACGAGCCCGACGAAGACCCGAAGTTGCCGAAGCCCGGCGAAGAAGGCTCCAGCCGGCGCCAGTCGACGAGGTCCGGGGGCAGCTCGTCGAGGAAACGCGAAGCCGGGTTCATCTGCGGCTGGCCCCACGCCGAGCGCACCAGCGCCCTCGAGACGTACAACCGCTGGCGCGCACGCGTGATCGCCACGTACGCGAGACGCCGCTCCTCCGCGAGCTCCGTCGGGTCGCCCAGTGCGCGCATGTGCGGGAAGACGCCGTCTTCCCAGCCCGTGCAGAACACCACCGGGTACTCCAGCCCCTTGGCCGTGTGCACCGTCATCAGCGTGACGACACCGGCACCGCCGTCGCCCTCGTCGCCGCCGTCCGGGGACGGGATCGAGTCGGCGTCGGCGACCAGGGACACGCGTTCCAGGAACGCGGCGAGCGAGCCGGGCGCGGGTACGCCGTCGTCGAGCACCAGCTCGGCGTTCTCGTCCTGCTGCACCTCGGCGGTGAACTCCGCGAACTCGCGCGCCACCGTGACGAGCTCCGTGAGGTTCTCGACGCGCGACGCGTCCTGCGGGTCGTCGGACTCCTCGAGCTCCGCGCGGTAGCCCGTGCGCTCCAGCACGGCCTCAAGCAGGTCGTGCACCTCGGAACCGGACGCCGCCAGGTCCCCCAGCTCGTCGAGCAACGTGACGAACCCCGTGATCGCCTTGGCCGAGCGCGGGTTCAGCAGCGCCACCTTGCCCTCGACGGCATCACGCAGCGCGGCCGCGAACGTGATCCGCTCGCGCTCCGCGTGGGTCGCGACCACGGCCTCGGCGCGGTCGCCGATCCCCCGCTTGGGCACGTTGAGGATGCGGCGCAACGACACCGTGTCGTCCGGGTTCGACAGCACGCGCAGGTACGCGAGCATGTCGCGCACCTCGCGCCGCTCGTAGAACCGCACACCGCCGACGACCTTGTACGGCAGGCCGAGCCGGATGAAGATTTCCTCGAACACGCGCGACTGGTTGTTGGTGCGGTAGAAGACGGCGACGTCGGAGTAGTCCGCCTCGCCCTTCTCCGCCAACGCGTCGATCTCGCCGGCGACGAACGCGGCCTCGTCGTGGTCGTTGTCCGACACGTAGCCGACGATCTTCTCGCCATCGCCCGAATCGGTCCACAGCCGCTTCGCCCGGCGGTTGGGATTGCGCTCGATCACGGCGTTGGCCGCCGACAGGATCGTCTGCGTGGAGCGGTAGTTCTGCTCCAGCAGGATGGTGTGCGCGTTGGGGAAGTCGCGCTCGAACTCTTCGATGTTGCGGATCGTGGCGCCGCGGAAGGCGTAGATCGACTGGTCCGCGTCACCCACCACGACCAGCTCGGCGGGGTCGATTCCCGTGTCCGTCGCCTCGGTGCCGGCCAGCACGCGCACCAACGTGTACTGCGCGTGGTTCGTGTCCTGGTACTCGTCGACGAGGATGTGGCGGAAGCGGCGCCGGTAGTACTCCGCGACGTCGGGAAACGCCTGCAGCAACGAGACCGTGCGCATGATCAGGTCGTCGAAGTCGAACGCGTTGGCCGCTTCGAGGCGCCGCTGGTACTCGACGTAGACCTCGGCGACGCGGCGCTCCAGATCGTTGGCGGCGTTGGCCACCGCGGCATCGGGGTCCGTCAGCTCGTTCTTGAGGTTCGAGATGTGCACCGCGAGCGTGCGCGCGGCGTACTTCTTCGGGTCGATGTCGAGATCGCGCGCCACGAGCGTGATGAGCCGCTTCGTGTCGTCCGAGTCGTAGATGGAAAAGCTCGACGACATGTCGAGCGTCTTGGCTTCACGGCGCAGGATCCGCACGCACATGGAGTGGAACGTGGACACCCACATCGCGTTGCCGCGGCGGCCGACGAGCGACGCGACGCGCTCGCGCATCTCGGCCGCGGCCTTGTTCGTGAACGTGATCGCCATGATCTCGCCGGGGTGCACCCCCCGCTCCGCCAACAGGTATGCGATGCGACGCGTGAGCACGCGGGTCTTGCCCGACCCCGCACCGGCGACGACGAGCAGCGGCCCGCCGGCGTGCATGACCGCTTCGCGCTGCGCGGGATTGAGGTCCTCGAGCAGCTCGGCGGCGGCCTTGCGGGCGGGCGCGGGCTTTTCTGCGGGGAGATCGAAGAGGGTGTCCATCGCCCATCCACGCTACCCCTGGGGTACGACAACTCCTCTGGCAGGCAACTGCGTCCGCCGACGTACGCCGCGGTGTCGCCTCCCGTCCGACGCGCGGAGGCGCCCGCGCGCGGAGCATCGAACGGTATGGACGACAAGATCCCCGCCCGGTTGAGGGCCTCCGACGGCGACCGCGAGCGCGTCGCCGCGACCATCCAGTCCGCCGGTTCCGAAGGCCGGCTCACCCTCGAAGAAGTCGAAGAACGGCTCGGTGCGGTGTACGCCACGCGCTACGTCGACGAGCTCGGCACGCTCACCACCGACCTGCCCCGCCCCGTCGCCGCGCGCCGGCCGGGCGCCGGCTGGCCGCTCACCCGCGCCGCGCTGCGCGAGCACCCCGCGCTGCGGATCCACGCCGCGGTCGTGGCGGTGCTCGCGGTGCTGCTGATCGTGCGGTGGGCGGTGCTGGGCGTCGGGTTCTTCTGGCCGGCGATGCCGTTGTTCTGGCTGTTCGTCACCCTCGTGGTGCACGCGCGCGTGTGGAGTTTCCGGCAGCGCGGGGATTCTCCTGTGCCATACTGATCCCGTGCGGCACAGCAGCGAGCGATTTTTTCACGGGACCCGGCCTCCGGCTCCCGTGATCGCGTAGTGCCCCAGCCCGCCATCACCCGCAGCCCCGGAGTCCGACGGACCCGGGGCTTTCGCCGTCCCAGGTTCCGGACTTCAGAGAGGTCCCGATGAACGCGCAGACGCAGAACGCCGACGGACAGCCCGCCGAGAACACCGCCGCGGGCGAGGACATTTCCTCGCTGCGCAAGGAGATCGACTTCCTCGACGCCGAAATCCTGCGGCTGGTGAAACGCCGCGTGGAGGTGTCGCAGACCATCGGCGCCGCCCGCATGGCCGCCGGCGGCACGCGGATCGTCTACAACCGCGAGATGGACGTGCTCGAGCGCTACCGCGAGCTGGGTCCGGAAGGCCGGCAGCTCGCCATGGCGCTGCTCAACCTGGGCCGCGGCCGCCTCGGCCGGTGAACATACGGCCACATCGGGGACTTCCCCGATCCGCCGGTCCGCGAAAACGGGCAGACTGGACCCATGATTAACGTCATCGCCGTCATCATCGCGATCGCGAGCGTGCTGGCGGCACTGGGCCATGTCGGTTACCTGGCGCTGCTCAACAATGCAGCGGGTAAGCGGGCCGGCGGTGCGCCCGTCGCGCAGTACGTGCGCAGCCGATGGGTGGTCGCCGGTGGTACCACGGCGGCATCACTCTTCGCCTGGCTGCTCACTTTAGGGGGGCCTACGGCCGACATCATCGCCATCCTGATTGCTGTCGGTAGCGGTGCTGTGGCGACGAAGGCTCTCCAGTCGACCCGGGAGAGGTATCGCAGCGGAGGGTGACGGCCCCACCTACGGCGATTGCACTGCGTAGCGTGACCTCAAGCCCGTTCGGTCGCGCCCGACAGAGTGAAACCTGTGCAAGTTGCACTTTGCCCCGAGACTTTCGCGGGGCGGTTTCCTAGTCTTGGGTTCGTGAGGACCCCTGCGTCTGGGTCGGGCGACGCCCCGAGGACGCGCGGGAGCTGCGGCTCCGCGCGCCCACTGGCGTATGCGCGTGCAGATGCGCGGGAGTCCGCAAGTGTGGACGCAAGTGACTCTGCTCCGATCGGGTTGATCGAGGTGCCTTCGCCGTCACGCCCACACCGGGGAGGGGTCGGACGGGCATGACGGGAAACGCGATGGGTGGGTCGAAACGCTCGAACCACCCGGACACGGTGACGGCCGCCGAGGTCACGGTGCCGGGCAGGCACCGCGCTCGCGGTCTTCAGGACACGGACACGTGGACGCCCGTGGTGCCGCCGCACGGTGGGAATCACAGTGGGGGTCACAGTGGGGGTCACCGCCGCCACCGGGCCGGTGGCGAGCAGGGTGCGGCGCCGGGTGCCGGTCTGCCGTTGCCGCCGCCACGCCGCAGCACCTTCGCACCGACGCACGGGAATCTGCCCGTGCCGGCTGCGGGTGCGCCGTTGCCGCAACCTCAGCAGCCGGTGCGCCGGCCGATCGCGCTCCCACAGCCGACGCGGCGGGCCGACGAGCCGCGCGACGAACACCGGGTGCACGAGGACTACACCGCTGATCAGGGGCGAGGCCTTGCCGCTCGCGGGCTCACCGAGCTGTCGCAGCCCGGGCCCGGCGGCCGGGGTTCCGCCACGGGCCGCCTCGACGAAGCCAGGCCGGTCGGCAGCCAGGCCGAGCCGGCGCCGCTCGGGGCCGGAGCACAGTCCGGTGACCTCGCGGACGCTGACTTGGCCGGGACAGCCGCGCTCCGGATCGAACGGCGGATTCCTGGCAGGCAGACGGGCGTGACGGCTCCCCGGACCGAGGCCGCAGGGCCGCAGTTCGGGCAGTTCGGGCAGTTCGACGGGCCGGTGCCCGGCGGGCAACCCACCGAGGCGCGGGCCTGGCCGCAGGCGACCGGGCCACGGTTCGAGCAGTCCGAAGCGCGGGTGCCCGGCGCCCACGTCACCGACACGGGTTCCTGGCCACAAGCCTCACAGCCGAGCGGGGCGCGGTTCGCGCCCGTCGAGCGGCGGGTGACCACCGGTCAGGCCGTCGTGCCGGATCGGCGGCCGGTGAGTGAGGTGGATCGGGCCTGGGCGGCGCCGGGGACCACGCGGTCGTTGGCGGATGTGCCGCCGCACGGCGGGCTCGGGCAGGCGCCGGTGCGGCGGAGCAGGCGGGAGCGGGTGGCGGCGACCGCGGCCACGCTGGCGCAACCGCCCGTCGCCGAGGAAGCCGTGGTTGAACACGGGACTGAGGAAGCCGAGGTCGCGCGGGAGCGCGTGGAGCTGAGTGCCGCTCCCGCTGAGGAGACGACCGGGGCCGCGCAGCCGGAGCCGCCGAAGCGGCAGCGGGTCACCTTGCGCGCGCCGGCCGTGAAGCCCCTGGGTGCCCGGGCGCAGGGTGGGCAGGACCTCGAAGACAGCGAGGTGCGGGTGTACGCCGCGCCGCTGCTCGACGGGCTCGGGAAGTTCGACCTGGGGTCCGTGCCGGCGTCGGTCACCCCGCCGAAGACGTGGCGGAAGGCGGCGTGGTTCGCGACCGGCGCGTCGGGCGCGGTGGTGGTCGGGCTGTTGTTCGCGGGCACGTTCCTGGTCGGCGGGCCGACCACGACCACCGACGCGCTGGGTGGCGGCTGGCCGGGCCGGCAGAACGGCGGGAACCCGCTGATCCTGCCCGACCCGTCGCTCGGGCAGCAGGGCAGCACGGGCGGCGGCCCGCGGGACAGCAGCTCGGGCAGCTCTCGCCACGGCACGGGCGACACCTCCGACAGCGAAGACCCGAACACGCACCCGCAGAACGCGGGTGGCTCCGAGACCAGCTCGGCCCGCACGCCGACCGATCCGTCGAGCAGCGACTCGTCGTCGGCGCCCGTCACGACCGGAGCGGCTTCGACGCCCGCCGGGCCGCCCGTCAAGCCGCCCATCACGCCGGCGCCGCGGCAGACCGCGCCGACCAACGTGTGGTACGACACCGCCAAAAATCCCGAGAAGATGGGCGACAACTCCGAGAAGTTCTTCAACACGGTGACCACCGACCCCAACGAGGCGGCCGCAGTGACCACCGGGGACCTCGAGCAGGAGGGCCCGCAGGGCCTGCGCCAGCGCTACGCGAACGTCGCCTACTTCGAGGTCAAGAAGGTGGAGATCGACCCGGACAACAACACCACCGTAAACACGCTCGAAGTGACCCACACCGACGGCACCAAGACGATGGAGCAGCGCACCTTGACCTTCGGCGATGACGACAAAATTGCCGACGACGGGGCCTGACCAGGCACGATCGTCGAACTCGCGCCGAATGTTTCGTGCAAGTGCAGACTGCCCGTTCCGATGCACGTGCGGTGCGGTAAGCGGTTGAACCTGCTCCGGTTGGGTGACATAAGCTGCCGCTCGTCGTATGACGGCGGCATTCCGGCGACTGAGCCTGGCGGGTGCCCGCCGCGACAGGGTTACCTGGCGACAACAGCTCCTGGCACCGACCACGAATCGGCCGTCAGGAGCAGCGGCGTACGACCGAACGGCCGTACCGTCGTCCCCGAACCCCCAGAGCGAGGACTTTCGTGCTTGATCGGCAGCGCACACGGCGTGAGGCTCGCGAGCTCACCGCCGTCCGCGTCGAGGATGTGATCCCGCCCGAGCTGCTCGACGGCGTCGGCGTCGCGGACCGCGACTACCTCGAGCAGGTCTTCCGCGAGCCGCAGAACTACCTGCCGCCGCGGTCGCACCGCCTGGACTCGGCGCACCGAGTGGAGGCCACGCGAGCCGCCGAGCCCGCCGAAGAGCCCGAAAGCCGGTTCGCCCGCCGCGCCAAGCAGGTGGGCCTCGTCGGCGCCGGTGCGCTCGTCGCGGGCGCCGTGGTCACCGCGGCCCTGCTCAGCGGCGGTCCCCGGCCGACCACACCGGTCGCCGAGGACAGCTTCCCCACCGGCTTCAGCGGCGCCGCCGCGCTGGGCGGCCAGGCCGTGCCCGGCCCGCAGGAACACGGCGCCGGCGGCACCACGTCCGGGCACCGCGAGGGCACGCCGGCCGAGTCCGGCGACGGCACCCGGCAGCCCACGCAGGACATCGGCTCGACCCCGCAGCAGACCGGCGCCCCGAGCACGTCGGTGCCGAGCACCACGCCGCCGTCCGGGCTCGGGGAGCCCACCGGCGGGTCGACCACGTCCGACGCCGACAAGCTCCAGGCCGTGAAGGCGTTCTACTCCTCGATCGACAAGAACCCCGAGAGCGCACTGGCACTGCTGGCTCCCGGCCTCGCCCAGGGCGAAGTCGGCGGCCTGGTCCGCGCGTGGAGCGCGGCGCGGTCGATCGAGGTCCAGGAGACCCGCGTGCAGAGCGACGGCTCGGTGGTGGCCGTCGCGGTGCTGCACCAGGCCGACGGTACTCTGCTGCGCGTCACGCAGCTGTTCGACGTCGTGGAGCACGACGTCATCTCCGAAGCGCGACTGCTTTCCGCCGTCGCATTCTCGTGACCTGCGAATACCTGGTTCCTGGTTACCAATCCGACCAAAAGTAGGCCGGCTGCCTCGCGGCACGTAACCGTTGCTGCGAAGCCATTCGGCCGTGACTGTGGTCGGATTGGCAACGGTCGGCACAGTAGCGATCAGACCGTGCCGAGTGTGTGTGCACAGAGTGAACGCCTAGCCTTGTCACGGGCCGGTCTCGGGAAAACCGGCACATGGCCCACGACAGGTGCCTACGCTCCGGTGCTGCGGCCGGTTGGTCGCCGCATCTTCGGGGTGGGCACGTCCCGCTCCGGGAATTCGGAGCCCCAGAGGGAGGTCGCGTGAGCGACGAGGGTCGTCTGGTCGCCGGCCGGTACCGGATCATCGGCCGGATCGGCACGGGCGCGATGGGTGCCGTCTGGCAGGCGCACGACGAGGTACTGGGCCGCACGGTGGCCGTCAAGCAGCTGCTGATGCAGCCGGGCCTCGACGAGCACGATGCCGAAGACGCCCGGCAGCGCACCATGCGCGAGGGCCGCATCGCCGCGCGCCTGCACCACCCCAACGCGATCTCGGTGTTCGACGTCGTCACCGACGACAACGGCCAGCCGTGCCTGATCATGGAGTACCTCAACTCCACGAGCCTCGCCCAGGTCCTGCAGGAGCGCGGCACGTTGCCGCCGCTGGAGGTCGCGCGGATCGGCGCCCAGATCGCCGCCGCGCTGCGCGAGGCCCACGCGGTCGGCATCGTCCACCGCGACATCAAGCCGGGCAACATTCTGCTGGCCGGCAACGGCACCGTGAAGATCACGGACTTCGGCATCTCACGCGCCAAGGACGACGTCACGGTCACCAAGACCGGGATGATCGCCGGCACGCCCGCGTACCTCGCGCCCGAGGTCGCGATCGGCGGCGACCCCGGCCCCGAGTCCGACGTGTTCTCCCTCGGCTCCACGCTGTACGCCGCGTGCGAAGGGCAGCCGCCCTTCGGGTTGTCGGAGAACACGCTGAGCCTGCTGCACGCCGTCGCCGCGGGGCAGATCAACCCGCCGCGCCAGTCGGGCCCGCTCGCGAGCGTGCTCGCCGTGCTGCTGCACCCGGACATCCACCACCGGCCCACGGCCGAAGAGTGCGAAGAGCTGCTCGCGGCCGTCGCGCGCGGCGAGACGCCGCTGGGCGGCCCGGCCGGCGAGACCGTGATGGCGCCGTCGGCCGGCACGCTGGGGGCCGCCGCCGTGGCCGGAGCCGCCGCCACGCAGCTGTTCCCCGAAGAGGACATGGACGACGCCGCGCACTCGGGCACGCTGCTCGACCAGCCCGGCCCGGCGCAGCAGTACTACGACGAGGACGACTACCCCGCGGCCGCCGCGTACCCGCAGAACGACTACGACCGGTACGAGGCCGAGCCCCCGCTCTACGGCGACCCGGGCCGCAACGGCCTGGCCGCCACCCGCGCGGTGCCGACGCCCGCCGCGTACGCCGACGACCAGTACGACAACAGTTATGACGACGGGTACGACGACGGCTACGACGAGCCGCCGCCCCCGGCGCGCGGTCAGACCAGCCCCACCGACGACGAGGACGAGAAGCCCGGCGCGTGGAAGAAGCCGGCGATCATCGGCGCCATCGTCGTGGCCGGTCTCGTGGCGCTCGGCGTGTGGCTCCTGAGCTCGAACAATCCGCCGGACGCGTCGCAGCAACCCGCTCCCCCGGCGACGTCGTCGGCTGTGGTTCCGACCACAACCACGGCTCCTTCGAGTGAAGAAGCAACCACGAGCGAAGAAGAGACGTCTTCCCAGGAGCAGACTTCTTCACGCGAGACGACGCCGTCTCGCCGGACGACCGAGCGGAACACTCCGAGCAGGGAGACTTCGTCTCAGCAGGAGGAGCCGTCCAAGACCACCACTCCGAGGTCGACCACGACCACTCCCCCCACGGAGGAGTCGGGCACTACCTCGAGTGCACCGCCTGCCGGCGGTTGATGATCCAGGAAACAGATTTGAGCTCAGAAGGCACCATCGTCGGCGGCCGGTACCGGCTCGACCAGCCGATCGGCCGCGGCCGCGCGGGCATCGTGTGGCAGGCGTTCGACACGCGGCTGTTCCGCACGGTCGCGATGAAGCGCATGTACCTGCCCGTCGGCCTGCCCCCGGACCGCGCCGAGCAGGCGCGCGCCGCGGTGATGCAGGAGGGCAAGGACGCGGCGCGCGTCGACCACGCGAGCGCGATCACCGTGTACGACGTGCTGCCCGACGGCCCCGACGTGTGGCTCGTGATGGAGTACATCCCGTCGCGCGGGATGGCGTCCTTCCTCGCCGAGCACGGGCGGCTCACGCCCGAGCAGGCGGCGTCGCTCGGGATCATGCTGGGCGACGCGATGGCGGCGATCCACGCGGCCGGCATCGTGCACCGCACGCTCGAACCCGGCACGGTGCTGCTGGCCGACGACGGCGGCGTGAAGCTCACCGACATCGGCATCACCGGCGGCGGACCGCACGCCGCCTACCGCGCGCCCGAGGTCACCCGCGGAGCCCCGGCCTCGCCGGCCGCCGACGTGTTCTCGCTCGGCGCCACGCTGTACACGGCGGTGGAGGGCGTGCCGCCGTTCGGTGATGACGGTGAATCGTCCGAGCGGCCGCCGCAGAACGCCGGGGTGCTCGCCGGCGCGCTGCGCAAGATGCTGCGGATGGACCCGACCACCCGCCCGACGATGGCCGACACGGTCGCCGCGCTCAGCGCGATCACCGAAGGGCGCGAGCAGACGGCGTTCATCCCGCCGACCGCGCCCGCGATGCCGACCATGCCCGCGTCGCGACCGATGCCGCCGCTCCAGCAGCAGAGTCAGCCGGGGCCGTTGATGCAGATGCCGGTGCAGCAGGTGCCCTACGCACCGGCCGCCCCCCAGCCCCTGCAACCCCAGCCCCTGCACCAGCCGATGGCCGCCCAGCAGACGCAGCACATCCCGCCGCAGCAGCAGCCCCAGCCCCCGCACCAAGCAATGACAGCCCCGCCGACCGCCCGGTTCGTGCCCTCGGCCGCTCAGCAGGCGGCCACCGCCGAGCAGGTGCGCCTCAAGGCCGCGGCTCGCCGGAAGCTGATCCTCATGATCGGCGCGATCCTGTGCGCGGTGCTGATCGGCATCGGCGTCTCGGAGCTGTTGTTCGTCTGAGCGCGGCTCACGCGGCCTTCACGATCGCCTGGCGCATGGCGTCGATGAGGGTGAGCACGGCCGGGTTTCCCACGGCCTGCGCCGCGATGGCGGCGTGGATGACCCGGCACGGCTCGGGGTTGCGGATGCGCCGCACGATCACTCCCGGGTGCGGCGTGCCGACGCCCAGCTCCGGGATCAGGCAGACGCCCAGGCCGGCCGCGACGAAACCCTGCGCCGTCTGGTAGTCCTCCGCCTCCACCACCGCGTTGGGCGTGAAGCCCGCCGAAGCGCAGGCGCCGTCGAGGATCGCGCGGCACGCCCCCGGCAGCGGGTCCACCCCGACCCACGACTCGTCGGCGAGGTCGGCCAGGTCGAGCACGCGTTTGCGCGCCAGCGGGTGGTGGCGCGGCAGCACCGCGCGGTACGGGTCGTCGAGCAGGTGCACCATCTCGATGCCCTTCGCGGGCGGGCTGAGCCGCGGCGCCACGACGATCGCGACGTCGGCCCGGCCCTCCTCGACCTCGGGCATCGGGTCGTGCGGCTCGGTGAGCTTGAGGTCGAGCCACACACCGGGGTGCTCACGGCGCACGGCGGCCACGGCGTGCGGGATCATCGACGCGCCGGCTGTGGCGAAGTACCGGACAGCAAGCTTGCCGGTGCGGCCCTCCTTGAGCTCGGTCAGCGCCGCTTCGGCGCGTGCCAGCTCCGCGCTCAGCGTCTGGGCGAACTCCGACAGCAGCAGGCCCGCCGGCGTCGCCCGGACGCCGCGGCCGACGCGTTCGAGCAGCTCGGTGCCCGCCTCGCGTTCGAGAACCGAGAGCTGCTGGCTGATCGCCGACGGGGTGTACCCGAGGTTCCGTGCCGCGGCGGTGATCGACCCGCTGGTGATCACCGCACGCAGCACCTGCATGCGCCGCACGTCGAGCATGGGCCGATTCTACAGCTGAGCTTAAGCGTTCCTGCAGTTATTTTCGCTTGTTCTTACGTCTGGCCGGGGTCACTCTGGAGTTCGGCCAAAAAGGAAGGACCTGGGGTGGGCGAGACGAAAACCCTGCTCAGAATTGCCGCGCTGGCACTGATGTGGGGTTCGAGCTTCTTCTGGATCAAGCTGGGGCTCGCGGCGTTCTCGCCGGTGCAGCTCGTGCTCGCACGCCTGGTGCTCGGCGCCGTGGTGCTCGTGGCGCTGTGCAAGCTCGGGCGGCGCCGCCTGCCGACGGACAAGCGCACGTGGCGCCACCTCACCGTGGCCGCGTTTTTCCACAATGCCTTGCCGTTCCTGCTGTTCGCGATCGGTGAGACCACTGTGGACTCCGGTATCACGGGCGTGCTGAACTCGACGACACCGCTGTGGGTGCTCGTGGTCGCGCCGTTCCTCGGGGTCCGCCACCGGACGACGGCGACGCGCGCGGCCGGGCTCGTGGTGGGGCTCGCCGGGATCCTGCTGATCTTCGCGCCCTGGGAAGCGTCCGGGCTGCTGAGCTGGGGCGCCCTGGCCTGCCTCGCGGCGGCGGCGAGCTACGGCTTCGCGTTCGTCTACGAGGGCCGCTACCTCGCGGACACGGGCGACTCGCCGTACGCGCTCTCGGGCGGGCAGATGGTGATCGCCGCCGGGTTCCTCGTGCTGGTCATGCCGTTCGGCGGGCTTTCGCCGGTGCACCTGACGCCGCTGGCCGCGTTCGCCGTGGTGATTCTCGGCATCGGCGGGACCGGGATCGCGTTCGCGCTCAACTACCAGCTGCTGGCCAGCGAAGGCGCCGTGGCGGCCTCGGTGGTCGGTTACCTGCTGCCGATCGTTTCGGTGGCGCTGGGCGCGATCTTCCTGCACGAGCAGCTGAGCTTCCGCGTGATCGCGGGCATGGTCGTGGTGCTGGGCGGCGTCGCGCTCACGCGCGTGCAGCGGAAGAAGACCGAAGCGCCACAGCCGGTCGAAGCCGTGGCCACCGAACACGTCTAGACGAGCCGGCGGTCCGAGGCCCAACGGGACAGCTCGTAGCGGTTGGACAGCTGGGTCTTGCGCAGGACGCTCGACACGTGGGTCTCGACGGTCTTGACCGAGATGAACAGCTCCGACGCGATCTCCTTGTACGCGTAGCCCCGCGCGAGCAGGCGCAGCACGTCGCGCTCGCGGGGGGTGAGCAGGTCGAGCTCGGGGTCGTTGATGGGCGCCGAGCCGGGCCGGTCGGCGAAGGCGTCGAGCACGAACCCGGCCAGCCGCGGCGAGAACACGGCGTCACCGTCGGCCACGCGGACGATCGCGCGCACGAGCTCCTTCGACGAGATCGTCTTGGTGACGTAGCCGCGCGCGCCGCCGCGAATCACGGCGATCACGTCCTCGGCGGCGTCGGACACCGACAGCGCCAGGAACACCACGTCGGGCAGCTCCGGGCGCACGCGGCGCAGCACCTCGGCGCCACCGCCGTCGGGCATGTGCACGTCGAGCAGCACGACCTGCGGCTTCGTGCGTGCGATGCCCGTGACGGCGTCGGCCACGGAACCGGCCTCGCCGACCACCTGCACCTCGTCGGTGATGGAGTCGAGCTCCGTGCGGACGCCGGCGCGGAAGAGCGCGTGGTCGTCCACGAGGAACACCTTGACCGGCTCGCGCTGGGTCTCCGTCACCGTGCTGCTCCCTCGCTCGTCGTCGCCCAGGCTGAGCATAGCGACGTCACGCCGCCCCCTTGACCGCTTTGAGCGGCATGGCCAGCTGCACTTCGGTCCCCTCGCCCGGCGCGGTGCGCAGCTTGCACGTGCCACCGTGGCGTTCCATGCGGCCACGGATCGAGTCGGCGAGGCCGTGGCGGTCGGCCGGGACCACGTCGGGGTCGAAGCCCTTGCCGCGGTCGCGGATGAAGACGGTGACCTCGGTGGGTTCGACTTCGGCGTACACGCTGACCTCGTCGACACCGGCGTGCTTGGCCGCGTTGACCAGCGCCTCGCGGGCCGCCTGCACGAGGGCGGTGAGCGGTTCGTCGATCTCGACGTCACCGACCACGACCTGGCTCACGGAGATCGCGAACGTGTCCTCGACCTCGCCGCACGCGGTGGCCAGTGCCTCGGACAGCGGCACCGCGCCCTCTTCCTGCTCCTTCGACTTCTTCTCGCTCGGCTTGCCGTAGCCGCCGGCGCCGTAGAGCCAGCCGCGCAGCTCGCGCTCCTGGCCGCGGGCCAGCCGCGCGACCTCGTGCGGCTGGTCGGACTGGCGCTGGATCAAGGCCAGGGTCTGCAGCACGGAGTCGTGCAGGTGCGCGGCGATCTCGGCGCGCTCGTCGGTGCGGATGCGGGCGCGGCGCTCGTCGCCGAGGTCGCGGACCAGGCGCAGCCAGAACGGCACCGTCAGCACGGCCACGCCCACCAGCGTGGCGAGCACGGCGATGAGCGCGAACTTGACCTGGTCGAAGCTGCCGCTGCGGAAGACCACGACCCCGATACCGGTGGCGACCAGCGCCACCCCGGCGAGGATCCGGATGATCGCGGCGCTGCGGCCGCCCACGCCCACGAACGCGCCGGTGACGCCGTCGCGCGCCCCTGTGCGCCAACGCCGGCGTTGCGATTCGTCGGCCTCGCGCCAGACCACGGCCGCACCGAGCATGGCGATGGCCAGCGGCACGGCGACCCAGCCGCGGATGGTGCCGGACAGCGTGCCGCTCGCGATGGCGAGGCCGATGCCCAGGGCGATCAGGCCGAACGCCTGCTGCCGCTCCTTCGCGGCCTTCTTGCTGTCGATCTCGGCTGTGTCCTCGGCCTGCTGCGGCACGAAGACCCAGAGCAGGCCATACGCGAGCAAACCGGCGCCGTTGAGGGCCGCGAGCAGCGCGAACGCCGCGCGCACCCACACCACCTGCACCCCGAGGTGGTCCGCGAGCCCGCCCGCGACGCCCGCCACGGCGCGCCCGCTGCGGCGCCGGTGCATCTTCGGCCGCGAGGGCTGCTCGTCCAGGCCGGCGCCCGCCGGTTGCGCGGGCACGACGGCAGCCGGTACCGGCCCCGTGGCCGATCCCGTCACCTGCCCGGCCGCGCCGAGGTCGAGAAAGTCCTGCACGTCGTCCATCGTCACACGACGAGCGGCGTTCCGGCATCGGGGAATCCCCTGATCAAGCCCCGAGAGCGGGCACCACTCAGGGAAAACCTCAGGGAACGTCCCCGATGTGGCGGGGGCGGCGCTGCCGCATGCTTTGCCGTATGAGTGGTGCGAACGAGGCGCCGAGCCCGAAGTCGAATCCTTTCAACGGCTTCGAGGAGACGGTGAAGGATTTCTGGGTGAGCCGGCCCCGCCGGCCGCACGTGGGGCGCAAGGTCGCGGGGGTCGCGGCGGGGCTGGGGAACCGCTACGGCATCGACCCGGTCGTGATCCGGGTGGCGCTGGTCGCGGCGATGGTGTTCGGCGGGTTCGGGCTGGTGTTCTACCTGCTCGGCTGGCTGTTCCTGCCGAGCGAGGGCGACGAGGTCTCGGGCTTCGAGGCCATGATCGGCCGCGGCCGCTCGACGATGTCGAAGGCGTTCGCCGTGGTGCTGAGCATCGCGTTGATCCCGGTGCTCGGCTGGACCTTCGGCAACGGCTGGTTCGACGGCGGTGGCCTGATCGGGTTCGCGCTGCTCTCGGCCAGCCTCTACCTCCTGCACCGCAGCCGCGGGCAGGACAACCGCCCGGCGCCGGTCGTCGCGTACCCCGCGTATGAGACGGCCCAGGCCGTGCCCGGAACCGGAGCCTTCACGATGACGGACACCACGACGGAACCGATGGGTGCCACCGCTCCCGGCTGGGACCCGCTGGCCGCCGACCCGGCGGGCTGGGACCTGCCGGACCCGGCCGGGCCGACGCCGCCCGAAGACCCCTACCGGTACGACTCCGGCGAGCCGGCCCCGCAGCCACGCCGGCCGCGCTCGAAGATCGGCGGCATCACGATGGCGGCGGCCGTGGTCGTGGCCGGCGTGGGCGTGGCCCTGAACCTGAGCGGGGTCGACTGGTTCTCGATCCGCCACATCATCGGCCTGGTGCTGGGTGTGCTCGGTGTCGGTCTGGTGGCGGGCTCGTTCGTTCGCGGTTCGCGGGGGCTGATCGGGTTCGCGATCCCGCTCGCGATCGCCGGCATGGTGATGACCACGAGCGCGTTCACCGACATCGACCTGCGCGGCGGCGTCGGCGACCTCGACGCGACCCCGCGCTCGGTGGCCGAGCTGCAGCCGGTGTACCGGCACGCCGCCGGCGACATCGACCTCGACCTGACGCAGCTGCCCACCGGCGACCCGGTCGTCACCACGGTCAGCAACGGCGCCGGCGACACCCGCGTCACCGTGCCCGCCACGGCCGATGTCACGTTCACCTGCAAGAACTCCGCCGGAGACGTCGACTGCCTCAACCGCTCGACCAGCGGCGTCGGCCAGGCCCCGCTCACCGGCACCGACTACGGCGACGACGGGCCCGGCGGGCAGAAGATCACCCTCACCGTGACCAACGGTGCCGGACAGGTGGAGGTGCTCCGTGGCTGACCACATGCCCACCCGCCGGCGCGGCGTGGACGCGATCACCCTGATCATCGGCATCGCGACCCTGCTCGTCTCGGGTTACGTGCTCTCCGACGGCGCGAGCTGGCTGCCCACCTTCGACTTCCGCTGGGTCGTCGCGGGCGCGGCGGTGTTCGTCGGGGTGCTGCTGCTGGCGGCTTCCCTGCGCCGACGGCGGAATTGAGACCTGCTTCGGTACCGCTCGAACGGCGAAGGGCCTCTCGGGATTCCGAGGGGCCCTTCGCCGTCAGCTCATTCCCAAAGGCGGAACCCGGCCGCCGCGCCAGGTCGGGGCACCGGTTCCGCGGCCGGGAGATCAGCGGAGTCCCGCGCGGCGGTTTCGGCGGCCGATCGCGATGGTGATCCGCACGAGGGGGATATCGACCACAAGCCAGCCGGCCAGGTCCTCCACTGTGCGGCCCTGTTCGTGCTTGGCCAGGACACCCTCGGCGAAGTCCCGCACGGCGCTCTTGGCTTCGTCTTCGAACACGTCGCCCGTATCCGGGTCAGTCAGGATCTCGGTGCCGTCGTCTTGAATCCAGACGCCCACAGTCATCGCCTCGTCCGGAAGCAGGTGTGGCAGTCGCGGGCCTTGTCGCGGTCATCGCCGAGTTCGTCCGCCGACAGCTCGGACCGGAACGCCCAGCGCGCGGGGATGACGAACCTCTTCAAGGTGCAGTCGGGCTGGAAGGTGTCGCGTTCGTCGTCTTCGAGCTGGGTGCGCAGGTACCTGTGGTTGCGGGTGTCGCCGGCCCAGAAGTGAACGGCGAACAGCGCCGCATCGACCTCGTTGGCGGTGAACTCGCCCGTAATCCTGGTCGCCATGGTGCGCACCGTCCCCGCCCACATCGTTGCCGATAGTTACGATCGTGAGGCTAAAAGTGATTGGTAGGCTGAAGGGACACCGAAGGGACACCTGGCCGACGGCAGGGAGCACCGCGCATGCACGTGCCCGACCTTCCGGGAGACGGCGTTGCCGACCGGCTCAAAGCAGCGCGAAAGCTCAAGGGGCTGAGCCAGCTCCAGCTCGCGCAGCGTGCCAACTTCTCCCAGTCACTGGTCAAGAAAGTGGAGCAAGGCACCAAGCCACCGAGTGCCGCCTTCGTGGCCGGCGCCGCCCGCGTGCTGGGGATCAAGGTGGGCACGCTGTACGGCACCCGCGAAAACGAAGTGCTCGACGAGCCGAGCCCGGAGTCGGCCGGCGTCGCCGAGCTCCGAAGCGCGTTGGACGCCTACGACGACCCGCGGCCAGAAGGAGACCCACTCACTCTTGGCACCATCAGGGCGCGGCTCGCCTCGATGTCGGCTCGGTTGCAGACGCTGCGCAACGCGGACGTGCTCGCCGAGCTGCCGCACCTGCTGCACCACCTGTACGTGCTCATCGAGGAGCCGGGTCACGCCGGCGAGCTGGCGCGCGCGGCCCTGCACGACGGCTACCGCATGTCGGCGACCGTGGCCGGGCGGTTCCGGCAAGCCGACCTCGCGGCCATCTCGTCCGAGCGGCACATCCAGCTCGCGCCGGCCACGGGCGACCCGCTGCGAATCGCGATCAGCGCGTACCACCGCAGCACGCGCTACCTCCAGCACGGTGACTACCGCAGCGGGCTGCGATTGCTCGACCGTGCGCGGCAGAACGTTGCTGCCGGACCGGACGACCGATCGGTCGCGATCCAGCTCGACCTGCGTTCAGCCGTCCTGGCTGCGCGAGCCGGCGACCCGAACGAAGCCGACGGGTACCTGTCCGAAGCGCGCGCGTTCGTCGACCAGTTCGCCCCGCCCGAGACGCCGTACTACAACGTGGACGCCAGTGCCACGAACATCGTCGTGCACTGGTGTGCGGTTCCCGTCGAGAACTACAACGCCGCTGAGGCCGTGCGCCGCGCGGCCACCGTGGCCGTGGTGGACCCGCGCCGTCCCGAGCGCGTCGGGCACCACCACATCGACATGGCGCGCGCCTGGATGCTGAACGGCGACAGGGAAAAGACCCTCGCAGAGCTGAACGCTGCGCGGCGAGTCGCGCCCAACGCCACTCGACATCACCCGTCGGTCGCCGAGACCGTGCGGGCGCTGGCTGCCGCGGAGCGCCGCGCGACCGATTCGCTGGCCGGCTTCGCGCAGTGGGCGGGCGTCCGCCTCTGAGCCAAGGTGGAGACCACTCGAACGGCGAAGGGCCCCTCGGCATTCCGAGGGGCCCTTCGCCGTCAGCTCATTCCCACTCGATGGTGCCCGGCGGCTTGCTCGTCACGTCGAGGACCACGCGGTTGACCTCCGGCACCTCGTTGGTGATGCGCGTGGAGATGCGCTCCAGCACCTCGTACGGCAGGCGCGTCCAGTCGGCGGTCATCGCGTCCTCCGACGACACCGGACGCAGCACGATCGGGTGGCCGTAGGTGCGGCCGTCGCCCTGCACGCCGACGCTGCGGACGTCGGCCAGCAGCACCACCGGGCACTGCCAGATCTCACGGTCCAGGCCCGCCGCCGTGAGCTCCTCGCGTGCGATGGCGTCGGCCGCGCGCAGCGTTTCCAGGCGGTCGGCCGTGACCTCGCCGATGATGCGGATGCCCAGGCCCGGGCCGGGGAACGGCTGGCGCTGCACGATGGTCTCCGGCAGCCCCAGCTCGAGGCCCACGCGGCGCACCTCGTCCTTGAACAGCAGCCGCAGCGGCTCCACGAGCTCGAACTGCAGGTCGTCGGGCAGGCCGCCGACGTTGTGGTGGCTCTTGATGTTCGCGGTGCCCTCGCCGCCGCCGGACTCGACGACGTCGGGGTAGAGCGTGCCCTGCACGAGGAACTTGTAGTCGCCCTGCGCCTTGAGGTCGCGCTCGGCCTGCTCGAACACGCGGATGAACTCGCGCCCGATGATCTTGCGCTTCTCCTCCGGGTCGGTCACGCCGGCGAGCGCGGAGAGGAAGCGCTCCCGCGCGTCGATGGTCACCAGCTTCACACCCGTGGCCGCCACGAAGTCCTGCTCCACCTGCGTGCGCTCACCCGCGCGCAGCAGCCCGTGGTCCACGAACACACACGTGAGCCGCTCACCGATCGCGCGCTGCACGAGCGCCGCCGCGACGGCCGAGTCGACGCCGCCCGACAGCCCGCAGATCGCCCGTCCCTCACCGATCTGCTCGGCGATGCGCGCGACCTGTTCGTCCACAATGGACGACGTGGTCCACTGCGGCTTGATGCCCGCGATGTCCGACAGGAACCGGCGCAGCACCTCCTGCCCGTGGGGCGAGTGCGCCACCTCCGGGTGGTACTGCACGCCGGCGAAGCCGCGGTCGACGTCCTCGAAGCCGGCCACCGCCGCGCCGTCGGAGCTCGCGGTGACGACTGCGCCCTCGGGCGCCTTGGTGACGCTGTCGTTGTGGCTCATCCACGCCGTCTGGTGGCCGGGCAGGCCGGCGTGCAGCCGCCCGCCTTCGCCGACCACGCGCACGTCGGTGCGGCCGAACTCGCGCACGCCGGTGGGCTCGACGACACCGCCGAGCGCGCGGGCGAGCAGCTGGTGGCCGTAGCAGATGCCGAAGATCGGCACGCCGGCCTCGACCAGCTTCGGGTCCATGCCCGGGGCGCCCTCGGCGTACACGCTCGACGGGCCGCCGGAGAGGATGATCGCGGACGGGTTCTTGGCCAGCAGGTCCTCGGCGGTCGAGCTCGACGGCACGACCTCGGAGAAGACCTGCGCCTCGCGAACCCGGCGGGCGATCAGCTGCGCGTACTGCGCCCCGAAGTCGACGACGAGTACCGGACCGGTGGGATTGGCCACCTACGACCTCCAGGCGAATGAGCGCTTTTGCCTCCATCGTCCCAGGTGGGCTGCGTCACGCCGCACCTGCCTCCGCAACGAGGACCGCCCCTGTCCGCGAACCGTCTTACGGTGCTCCCATGACTGTCGCATGGACCACAGAACTCCACGACCAGCTCGACTGGCACTGGCAGCACCACGTGCGCTCGCGCCTGGAGGGACTCACCGACAACGAGTACTTCTGGCAGCCGGTCGCCGACTGCTGGACCGTGCGCCCGCGTGCGGAGAACCCGGACGGGCCCGGCGCCGGCGACTTCACGGTCGACTTCGCCTATCCGGAGCCCGTGCCGGCGCCGGTGACCACGATCGCGTGGCGGCTGGCGCACGTCATCGTCGGCGTCCTCGGCATGCGGGCCGCCTCGCACTTCGGCGGGCCGGCGATGAGCTACGACACCTTCCCCTACGCCGGCACCGCGGCCGAGGCGCTCGACCAGCTCGACTCCGCGTATGCCAGCTGGATCGGCGGTGTGAAGGCGCTCGACGCCGAGGCGCTCGCGCGGCCGGTGGGCAAGGCCGAGGGGCCGTTCGCCGAGTACCCGATGGCCGCACTCGTGCTGCACATCAACCGCGAGACCATCCACCACTGCGCGGAAGTGCTGCTGTTGCGGGATCTCTACCGGAGCAAGTGACCGCGACGACGGCCCGGTCCCCCGACCGGGCCGTCGTACCCCCAGCGCCCCCGAGTACCCAGTGCCCCCGGGTCAGCCGCGCACCTTCGGCAGGAGCGCGAATCCGAGCGCCATGCCCAGCAGCGCGGGCAGGCCGTGGTTGTCGTGCAGGAGCGTGTCGACGACCGCGAGCGGCGCCACGAGCACCGGCACCACGAAGGCCTGCGTGGGCAGCTGCACGCCGTGGCGCGCGGGCGCCCGCAACAGCGCCACGGCCAGCGCGCCGATGAGGCCCGCGACGCACATCGAGTTGCCCGCGCCGATCGGCTGCAGCCAGACGTAGCTCATGACCTGGCCGAACAACCCGCAGCCGAAGTAGAGGACGAACGTGCGCGCGCGGCCGAAGTACCTTTCGGCGAGCGTGCCGAAGATCGCCAGGATGACCAGGTTGAAGACGCCACCGAGCAGTCCGCCGTCCTGGAAGAACATGCCGGTGATCAGGCGCCACCACTGCCCGGCGTCGATCGCCTCTTTGCTGCGCTGCACGTGCTCCAGCAGCCCCGGCACCGCCAGTTGCGCCACGAGCGCGGCCGCGGTGACCACGAACACCACGCCCGTGAGCACCGGCTTGCGGCGAGGGCCGATCCGGTCGAAGACAGCCACGAACGGGTTGCTGTGCCGGCGTTGCGAGGTCGGGTTGCTCATGATCCGAACCTAGGTGGCAACCCACGTGGGCACCCCACACATTTGTCATGTCCTCACCCGGCTGTGCGTCACGCGGAATGAATCCCGGCCCGAGCGACTCGAAACAGAGGAAGAGCGAAACCCGGAAAGGATCTTGATGCGAGCAACACTCATCTACGGCGCCGGCGACGTCCGCGTGGAGACGGTGGCCGACCCGAAGGTGGCGCAGCCGACGGACGCCGTGGTCCGCGTGGTGCGCTCCTGCATCTGTGGCAGTGACCTGTGGCCCTACGGCGGCATGCCCGCGCAGGAGCACGGCCGGCCGATCGGCCACGAGTTCCTCGGCGTGGTCGAGGAAACCGGTGCCGATGTGACGAGCGTGCGCAAGGGCGACCTGGTCGTGGCGCCGTTCGTGTACTCGGACAACACCTGCGAGTTCTGCCGTGAGGGCCTGCAGACCTCGTGCCTGCACGGCGGTGGCTGGGGTGCCGACGGCGTCGACGGCGGCCAGGGTGAAGCCGTGCGCGTGCCGCAGGCCGACGGCACGCTCGTGAAGCTCCCGCACACCGACGACGACGGCCTTCTGGCCTCGCTGCTCACGCTGTCGGACGTGTTCTCCACCGGCCACCACGCCGCCGTGACCGCGGGGGTCGCGCCGGGCAAAGCGGTGACCGTGATCGGCGACGGCGCGGTGGGCCTGTCCGCCGTGCTGGCCGCTCGACGGCTCGGTGCCGAGCACATCGTGCTGATGGGCCGCCACCGCAGCCGCACCGACCTCGGCCGCGAGTTCGGCGCGACCGACGTGGTGGCCGAGCGTGGCGAGGAAGGCATCACCCGCGTGCGGGAGCTGACCGGCGGCCACGGCACGCACACCGTGTTGGAGTGCGTGGGCACGAAGGCGGCGTTCGAGATGGGCCTCGGTGTGGTGCGCGCGGGTGGGGCGCTCAGCCGCGTCGGCGTGCCGCAGTACCCGGAAGGCCCGATCGGGCGGCCGGTGTTCATGCGCAACGTCACGATCACCGGTGGCGTCGCGCCGGCGCGGCACTACATCCCGCAATTGCTGCCCGACGTGCTGGAGGGCCGCTACCAGCCCGGCCGCGTGTTCGACCGGACGATCGGACTGGAGGACGTGCCCGCCGGCTACCGCGCGATGGCCGATCGCGAGGCGCTCAAGGTGCTCGTGAAACCGTGACTGCCTGAACGACGCGCCGCGTTGGCCCCCGTAAGGGTGGGGGTTCACGCGGTGCGCACCGCGCCCCCATACCTTGGTACGCATGGACATGATCACCCCGGAGCCGCGGCCCGCGTGGGTCGCCGGCCGGGCGGAGCAGGGTGCGGAAACGCTCGTCGTGCGGCACCCGCTCGACGGCAGCGAAGTCGCGACCGTGGCGGTGCCCGGCGCAGACCAGGTCGAACGCGCGGTGGCGGCCGCCGCGGGTGTCGCGCGGGAGTTCCGCCGCACGCCCGCGCACCAGCGCGCGGCGGTGCTGGAGCACGTGTCGCGCGAGCTGCGGTTGCGGGCCGAGGAGATCGCCGAGGTGATCACCGCCGAGAACGGCAAGCCGCTG
Source organism: Amycolatopsis sp. NPDC004368 (assembly GCF_053602515.1). Taxonomy (NCBI): domain Bacteria; kingdom Bacillati; phylum Actinomycetota; class Actinomycetes; order Pseudonocardiales; family Pseudonocardiaceae; genus Amycolatopsis; species Amycolatopsis sp. NPDC004368. Next base: position 439,124 of record NZ_JBSGDT010000003.1, read on the forward strand.
AAGTGGGCGGAAGCCGAGGTGAGCCGGGCCGTTTCGGTGTTCCGCATCGCGGCGGAAGAAGCGCGCCGGTTCAGCGGCGACGTGCAGCGCCTCGACGCCGACCCGTCGGGCGACGCCCGGCTGGCGCTCACGCGGCGCGTGCCGCGCGGGCCGGTGCTGGGGATCTCGCCGTTCAACTTCCCGCTGAACCTGGTGGCGCACAAGGTCGCGCCGGCGCTGGCGGTCGGCGCGCCGATCATCGTGAAGCCGGCGCCGCGGACGCCGCTGTCGGCGTTGATCCTCGGTGAGATCCTGGCGACGGCGGGGCTTCCGGAAGGCGCGTTTTCCGTGCTGCCGCTGGGAAACGCGGAAACGCAGGCCCTGGTCGCCGACCCGCGGCTGCCGGTGGTGTCGTTCACCGGCTCCGGCCCCGTCGGCTGGTCGATCGCCGACGCCGCGCCGCGCAAGCACGTGGTGCTGGAACTCGGCGGCAACGCGGCGGCCGTGGTGCTGCGCGACTGGCCCGACCCCGAGGGCGCGGCGCAGCGCATCGCGACGTTCGGCAACTACCAGGCCGGGCAGTCGTGCATCTCGGTGCAGCGCGTGATCGTCGACGCCGCGGTGGCCGAGGAGTTCGTGCCGGCGCTGGTGGAAGCCGTGGAAGCGCTGCAGACGGGCGACCCGTACGACCGCAACACCGACGTCGGCCCGGTCGTCGACGAGGCCGCGGCCGCGCGGATCACCACGTGGGTCGAGGAAGCCGTGGCGGCGGGTGCGAAGGTGCTCACCGGCGGCACGCGCGAGGGCACACAGGTTGCGCCAACGCTGCTCACGGACGTGCCGCCGGGCACGAAGGTGTGGTCGGAGGAGGTCTTCGGGCCGGTGCTGGCGGTGTCCGTGGTGGACGGTGTCGACGAGGCCTTCGCGGCCGTCAACGACTCCGCCTACGGTCTGCAGGCCGGCGTGTTCACCTCCGACGTGCAGCTGGCGTTCCACGCGTCGACCGAGCTCGAGGTGGGCGGCGTGATCATCGGTGACGTGCCGTCGTACCGCGCGGACCAGATGCCCTACGGCGGTGTGAAGGGCTCGGGGGTCGGGCGTGAGGGCGTGCTCTCGGCGATGAACGACCTGACCGAGGAACGGGTGACGGTGTTCACCGGGGTGGATCTCTAGGCTGTCAGGCGCTCAGGGCGAACTTGAGGACGCCGTCCGGGTCGTAGGTCTTCGCGACCTTGTCGAGCCGGGCGGCGTTGTCGCCGTAGTAGGCGGTTTTCCAGTCGGGCATGGCCGGGTCGAGGTAGTTGACGTAGCCGCCGCCCGCGCCCGCGTCGGCGAGGCCGCTGACCACAGTGGACACGTTCTTGGCGACGCTGGTGTGGTTGCCCGTGGTGGCCGGTGCGTAGATCTGGATGCTGGCGAGGGCGTTGCGGTGCGGGAACGCGGTGTCGGTGGGTTTCAGGTCCGCGACCGCGCCGCCGAGGCCGTCGATGAGCAGGTCCATGCCCTTGTGCCCGGCGGCGAGGTCGCTGACCTTCGCGCCTTCGACCGGGTCGGTGATGATCCGCGACGAGGCCACGAACGTCTGGCGCGCGGAGCTGCCGGAGAAGTAGTTCATGGCGCCGCCGTAGCTGAGGCTCTTCATCGTGCGGCTCGACGGGCTGGCGTTCAGCTTGCCCAGCAACGCGGTGAGGTCGCTCGAGCTGCCCACGAACGCGCCGCCCACCCGGCACGCCACCGGCGAACCACCCGACACGACGAGGTTCGACCACAGCTCGGGCGGGGTCGTGGGCAGCCACTGCTGCCACGCGTCGAGCACGTCACCGGCCGAGCCGCCGGGGAAGTGCAGCGAGAACACCGTGATGTCGGGCGCGGGGTCGGTGCGGAAGGTGAACGACGTGACGATGCCGAAGTTGCCACCCCCACCGCCGCGCAGAGCCCAGAACAGGTCGGGCTCGGAGTCGGCGCTCGCGGTGCGCAGCTTGCCGTCGGGCGTCACGATCTGCGCCGAGACGAGCCGGTCGCAGGTGAGGCCGTACTTGCGCGCCACCACGCCGATGCCGCCGCCGAGCGTGAGCCCGGCGATGCCCACGGTGGGGCACGACCCGGCGGGCAGGCAACGGCCGGCCTTGGCGAGCGCCGCGTAGACGTCGCCGAGCCGCGCACCCGCGCCGATCACGACCTGCTCACCCTGCACCTGGACCTGCGACATCGCGCCGACGTCGACGATGAGGCCACCGTCGGGAGTGGAGTACCCGGCGTAGCTGTGACCGCCGCTGCGCGCGGCGATGGGCAGCCGTTGTGCCGCGGCCTCGAAGCAGGCCTGCACGTCTTCAGGCTTCTGCGCTTTGACCACGGCGGCCGGGGTGTGGCCGTCGAAGAGCGGGTTGAAGCCGCGTTCGGCGGTGGCGAACCCGCCGTCACCGGGCAGGACGAGGTCGCCGCTCAGCTTGCTCTTGAGGGCGTCCCAGTCGGGCGGCCCCTGCGGCTTCGTCGACGGCGGCGGCGTGGTCGTCGCCGCCGTGCTCCCGGGCGGCTCCTGCGGCGGCGCGGAGTTCGGCGCGCAGGCAGCGGCCACCGCGCCGAGGGTCGTGAGGCCGGCGGCGCGCAGGAAGGTCCTTCTCCCGACTGTCATGATGATCAGACGTTACGGGCATCGGGTGGGTTGCGCTGCCCGCGTCAGATCAAAGACTTCAGTTCCGGGACCGGCCCCGACAGCGCGTCGCCCGGACCCCGCCCCGAGACCCACGCCAGGACGGCGCCCGGGGTGCCCGACACGAGGCCGCCCGAACCGTCGGACATGGTCCAGGTGTGGGTGCCGTCCGTGAGGCGGATGGGCGGCAGCGTGGCGGTGTACATGCGGATCATGTTGGCGATGACGTCGTCGAGGCGCTCGCCCAGCCGGGAGCACGCGCTGGCGAAGTCGTGGCCGGCGTCGAGGTCGACGAGGTGGATGGTGGTTTCCGCGAGGCGCAACGTGAGGGCGTCGGCGCCGGTGATGGGCTGGCCGAGGCGGCCGCGGACGGGGGCGGTCCACGCGGCGTCGGGCAGGGACGCCGCGAGGTCGACGAGCCGCTCCCCCGACGCGATCATGTCGGCGCGCAGCTCGGCGGTGGTGCGGGAGGCGCCGGCGTTGATGTCGTCGTCGCGGGCGGTGCCGGGGCCGTACATGGGGCGCTCGGTGCCGGTGGCGGCCCAGGTCAGCAGGTTGCCGACGGCGTCGGCGTTGCGGGCGAGGTGCGTGAGCAGGTGCCCGCGCGTCCAGCCGGGCAGGGCGCTGGGCGCGCGCACCGCCGTGTCGTCGAGGGTTCCGGCGAGCCGGGCCCACTCGGCCTGCAGTTCCTGTACGCGGGTCAACGCCGTCGTGGTCACCCCGTGATCGTAGGAGCTGACGGCGCACTGTTCTATCGGCGCAGCGCTGCCGGGGCGTGAAAGGGCACGGCGGGGTTCTTCGGCGCCACGGGCTCGAGCCGTGTGTACGCCGCGCCCTGTGCCGGGCGCTGGTCGGCCTCGCCCTTGTTGGGCCAGAACGAGAACGCGCGCTCGGCCTGCGCCGTGATCGTGAGCGACGGGTTCACGCCCAGGTTGGCCGTGATCGCCGAACCGTCCACAACGGACAATCCGGGATAATCGTAGACGCGGTGGTACGGGTCGATCACGCCGGCGTCCGCCGTGTCGCCGATGGGCACGCCGCCGATGAAGTGGGCGGTCAGCGGGATGTCGAAGATCTCGCCCCACGTGCCGCCGGGCAGGCCGCCGATGCGTTCGGCCGTGCGGACGTTGGCCTCGTGCCCAGCCGGGATGAAGCTCGGGTTGGGTTCGCCGTGGCCCTGCTTCGACGTGTACTTGCGCCGCCCGAACAGGCCGCGCCGCGTGTACGTGGTGATCGAGTTGTCGAGGCTCTGCATCACCAGCAGGATCACCGTGCGCTCGCTCCAGCGGTAGCCGTTGAGCAGCTTCGCCGACTGCAGCGGGTGCTTGACCAGGAACATCAGCGCCTGGCGCCACCGCGGCACCGGCGAGGCGCCGTCGGTGGCGACGGTCTGCAGCAGGCTCATCGCATTGCTGCCCTTGCCGTAGCGCACGGGCTCGATGTGCGTGTTCTCGTCCGGGTGGATCGACGACGTGATCGCGACCCCGCGGCTGAAGTCCCGGCCCGAGTCCACCGCGGTGCGCGCGGCGCCGATGATCGCCTCGGAGTTCGTGCGCGTCAGCTCCCCCAGCCGGCGCGACAGCCGCGGCAGCGCACCCGTGTCCTTCATGCGGTGCAACAAGTTCTGCGTGCCCCACGTGCCCGCGGCGAACACCACCTGCCCCGCGGTCACGGTCGTGCGGAAGCGCTTCGAGCGCGTGCCGGTCTTCTGCAGCGTCACGCGGTATCCGTCACCCGCCGGCTCGACCGACGCGACGGTCGTGAGCGGGATGACCTTCGCGCCATCCTGCTCCGCGAGGTACAGGTAGTTCTTGACCAGCGTGTTCTTCGCCCCGACGCGGCAGCCCGTCATGCACGAGCCGCACTCCGTGCAGCCCACGCGATCGGGCCCGGCGCCGCCGAAGAACGGGTCGCCCACGGTCTCGCCCGGTTTGCCGAAGTACACGCCCACCGGAGTCGGGTGGAACGATTCTCCCACGCCCATGTCCTTCGCGACGTCACGCATCACCACGTCGGACGGCGTCATCGTCGGGTTCGTGACCACCCCGAGCATCCGGCTCGCCTGGTCGTAGTGCGGTGCGAGCTCCGCCTCCCAGTCGGTGATGTGCGCCCACTGCCGGTCGGCGTAGAACGGCTTCAACGGGCGGTACAACGTGTTCGCGTAGACCAGCGACCCGCCGCCGACGCCCGCGCCGGCCAGCACCATCACGTCGTTGAGCATGTGGATGCGCTGGATGCCGAAACACCCGAGCTGCGGCGCCCACAGGTACCGCTTGAGGTCCCACGACGTCTTCGCGAACTCGTCGTCCGCGAACCGCCGCCCGGCCTCCACCACGGCGACCCGGTAGCCCTTCTCGGTGAGCCGCAGCGCCGCCACGCTGCCCCCGAACCCGGACCCCACCACGACGACGTCGTAGTCGGGCCCGCCCTGCGCTGTGGTGGTGTTACTGGCAGTCACAGGTTCGAGGGTAACCCGGGGAAGTCCTTCAGACCAGAGGTAAGTTACTCGCCGGTTGCCACGCTGCGTATCCCGATATCATCACCCTCGATGATCGCGAAATCCCAAGTCGACGAGCCGAGCTGGGTCGGGTGGCAGGTGCGGCTGCGGGCCGTGCGTCCCGCCGATCACCGGGTGCTGGCCGGGTTCGACCGGAGTGCCGTGCGCGGCCACGAGCCGCGCGCCGGGGGTTACCGGCACTGGGCGGCGCACCGCGGCACGGCCGGGTCCGGGGACGACTTCCACTTCGCCATCGAGACGCTGCGCACGGGCACCCTCGTCGGGTCGCTGTGGGTCCAGACCGATCCGGCGACGGGGCGGTTCAGCTACGGCGTGGGCATCGGCGCGCAGCACAGGCGGTGTGGCTACGCGGTCGACGCCGTGAAGATCCTGCTCGCCGTGATGTTCGAGCAGCGCCGCTACCGCAAGTGCGTGGTCAGCGTGAACGGCGGCAACTTCGCGTCGCTCGCGTTGCACGGCGAGCTGGGCTTCCGCGAGGAGGGCCGGCCGCGCGACACGGAGCTGCGGCACGGGGAGATCCGTTACCCGGTCCTCATGGGACTGACCGCGCACCGCTTCGCCGCGCACCAGGCGGCCGCCCTCGCCGCGCGTCCGTTGCGGCCGGCGCGGGGACGCCACTGGCGAACGCCGCGGCGTGGCCGGCATTGGGCCGCGCGTACGGCGGCTTCGTGACAGAGCGGCTTCGTAGAACAGAAATCCCCCGCGTCCGCACCGGACACGGGGGATTTTCCGAAGCGAGGGGTCAGCGGCGGACGGTCAGCCCGACCCGCTGGAACTCCTTCAGGTCCGAGTACCCCGTCTTCGCCATCGCGCGCCGCAGGGCGCCGAAGAGGTTCACCACGCCCTCGGCATCCGACGACGGGCCGAACAGCAGCGTCTTGAGGTCCACGGCGTAGTCGGAGTCCGGGCCGGCGACCACGCGCGAGCGCGGCAGCGACGGGTGGGCCGCGGCGGCGGTCCAGTACAGGCCCTGGCCGGGCGCGTCCGTCGCGGTGGCCAGGGGCGCGCCCAGCATCACGGCGTCGGCGCCGCAGGCGATGGCCTTGGCGATGTCGCCCGAGGTGGTCATGCCGCCGTCGGCGAGGACGTGGACGTAGCGGCCGCCGGTCTCGTCGAGGTAGTCGCGGCGGGCCGCGGCGGCGTCGACGATGGCGGTGGCCATGGGCACGCCGATGCCGAGCACGCGGTCGGTGCTGGTGACGCCCGGGGTGTAGCCGTGGCCGACGATCACGCCGGCCGCGCCGGTGCGCATGAGGTGCATTGCCGTGCGGTAGTCGCTCACGCCGCCGGCGATCACGGGCACGTCGAGACGGCCGATGAACTCCTTCAGGTTGAGCGGTTCCGCGTCGCGCTGCACGTGTTCGGCGGAGATGATCGTGCCCTGCACCACGAGGATCTCGACGCCCGCGGACAGCAGGTCGGGCGTGAGCTCGGCGGCGTGCTGCGGGCTCACGCGCGCGGCCACGGTGACCCCCGACTCGCGGACGGTCTTGATCGCCTCGCTCAGCAGGTCGAGCCGCACCGGCGCGGAGTGCAGCTCCTGCAGCTCGCGCACGACCGCCGTCGGGTCCTCGGTGTCCTCGGCGGCGCGCACGAGGCGGAAGATCGCGTCCTCGACGTTGGCGTGGCGCGCCCACAGGCCCTCGGCGTTGAGCACGCCCAGCCCGCCGAGCTCACCGATCGCGACGGCCGTGCCCGGCGACACGATGGCGTCGGTCGGGTGCGTGACCAGCGGCAGGTCGAAGCGGTAGGCGTCGATCTGCCAGGCCGTCGACACCACCGCCGACGACCGCGTGCGCCGCGAAGGCACGATTTCCACGTCATCGAGGTCAAACGCCCGTCGCGCGGTGCGACCCATCCCGATCTCGACCAGATCCCGCACGTGATGTCCCTTCTCGCAGCGACGGCAACGTCGTCCATTGTCGCTAGTCCGCGTGGGTGACGAACGCACGGGGCCCTTAAGCCGGACGGACAACCGCAGGTTGTGCGGCGCGCCACGAGGTTGTTTGCCACCGCCGTTTCGCGCGCTGTTGGATGCGTCGGACGACAACAGGGGGCGAGAGTGGCGCTGGGACAGGACTTCCGACGGTTGTGGCTGGCCTACGCGATGAGCACCGCGGGCACGTGGCTCGCGCTCGACGCGTTCCCGTTCATCGCCGTGACGGTGCTCCACAGCAGCACCACCGAGGTCTCGGTGCTCGCCGCGGCGGGGCTGGCCGTCGGCGCGCTGATCGCCGTGCCGCTCGGGCCGTGGGTGGAGTTCCGGCGCAAACGGCCGGTCCTGGTGGTGATGGACGTCGTGCGCTTCGTCGCGCTCCTCACGCTGCCGCTCGGGTACGCGCTGGGCGGGCTCACGTTCGGGCAGCTCGTGGCCGTGTCGGTGGTCGTGGCGGCCGCGAACATCGTGTTCACCGCGGCCAGTGGCGCGTATCTCAAAGGCCTGGCCACGGGCGAGGATCTGCTCGTGGCCAACGGCCGGTTCGAAACGACACAGTGGACCGCCACGGCCGTCGGGCCGCCGTCCGGTGGGGCGCTGATCGGCGTGTTCGGACCACTCACCACGGTGGTGCTCGACAGCGTGAGCTACCTCGCCTCGGCGCTCGCGATCGGTGCCGTCCGCACACCCGAGCCGCCGCCCACCGCGCGTCCGGCGAAGGTCCGGACCCGCGAGGTGCTCGACGGCTGGCACTACATCCTCGGCCACCCGCGGTTGCGTGCGCTGTTCTTCAACACCACGCTCGTCAACGGCCTGATCATGGCGACCGCGCCGCTGCTCGCGATCCTGCTCTTGCGGGAGCTCGGGTTCGCGGCTTGGCAGTACGGGCTGGCGTTCGGCGTGCCGTGCCTGGGCGGACTGCTCGGTTCGCGGCTGTCGCGGCGCATCACCGCGCGCTTCGGCCCCGACCGCGTGCTGCTGGTCACCGGCACGCTGCGCGTGATCTGGCCGGTGGCGCTCGCGTTCACCCCGCGCGGGCTCGCCGGGTTGGGGTTCGTGATGCTCGTGGAGTTCGGGCTGATCCTGACGATCGGCGTCTTCAACCCGGTGTCGGCCACCTACCGGTTGCAGGAGACGGAAACCTCGCGCGCGGCCAGGGTGCTGTCCGCGTGGAGCATCACCGGTGGTGCGACGCGGGCCGCGCTCACGCTGGTGTGGGGCGCGCTCGGCGCGTGGCTCGGCACCCGCGAGGCGATCGGCTTGGCGGGGCTGCTGATGCTGGCCACACCCGTGCTGCTGTGGCGGGTCAGAACCACGTCGCGCCCGCCGCGCCCCCCGCGACCGCGGAAACCAGGCCCACACCGAGCGACAGCGGCAGCGCCCGCTTCCCGCCCCGCACCATGAGCCACACGGCGTAGGCGAGCACCACCACCCCGACCACGCCACCCCACACGGGCCCGATCAACGCCGACGTGCGCACGATCGTCGTCTCGCCGGCGTGGCGCACCGCGCGCACCGCGCCGGACCGGTCCGAACGCGTGAGTTCCACGGCCGTGCCCACCTCGGTGTCGAGCTCGGGATCCGTGCTCAGCACGTCCACGGCCTCGCCCGCGGCGGTCGTGAACCGCAGGGCGTAGCGGGTCGGCGGGTTCGCGGGGTCGCGCACCTCGTCACAGCGCACGACGCGGGCCGCCTCCACGTGCGAAGGCCCGGCGAACTGCACCACAACGCCGGCCCCGATCGCCGGCGGCAGGGCGAAGCCGACGACGACCACGAACAACTCGGCGAGACGATCCGCTTTCACCGCACCACTCAGCCGTACGCCGGGGTTTCCCGCGACGGGACAAATGCCCGCCGCACCCCGTTCGGGGAAGATCAACGCCTCGAAGGGGTGCGGCTCGGAGAGTTACCGCGCCGAGTAGTTCGGGGCCTCGACGGTCATCGTGATGTCGTGCGGGTGGCTTTCCTTCAGGCCGGCCGCGGTGATGCGGACGAGCTGCGCCTCCTGCATCTGCGCGATCGTCTCGGCGCCCGCGTAGCCCATGCCCGCACGCAGGCCGCCGACGAGCTGGTGCACGACGTTGGCCAGCGGCCCGCGGAACGGGATGCGGCCTTCGATGCCTTCGGGGACGAGCTTGTCCTCGTTGAGCACGTCGTCCTGCGCGTAGCGGTCCTTAGAGTACGACTTGCCCTGGCCGCGCGACTGCATGGCGCCCAGCGAGCCCATGCCGCGGTAGACCTTGAACTGCTTGCCGCCCACGAGGATCAGGTCACCGGGCGACTCGGCGGTGCCGGCGAGCAGGCTGCCGAGCATCACGGTGGACGCGCCGGCCGCGATGGCCTTGGCGATGTCGCCGGAGTACTGGATGCCGCCGTCGCCGATCACCGGGATGCCGGCCGGGCGGCAGGCCTGGTCGGCCTCGTAGATCGCGGAGATCTGCGGCACACCGACGCCCGCGACGATGCGGGTCGTGCAGATCGAGCCCGGGCCGACGCCGACCTTCACGCCGTCGACACCGGCGTCGACGAGGGCCTGCGCGCCCGCGCGCGTGGCGACGTTGCCGCCGACGATGTCAACGGTGTCACCGAGCTCCTTCTTCAGCAGCTTCACCGTGTCGACGACGGCGCGTGAGTGCCCGTGGGCGGTGTCGACCATCAGCACGTCGACGCCGGCCTCGGCCAGCGTCATGGCGCGCTTGTGCCCGTCGGCACCGACACCCACGGCGGCGCCCACGATGAGGCGGCCGTCGGTGTCCTTGGTGGCGTTGGGGTACTGCTCGGTCTTCACGAAGTCCTTGACCGTGATCAGGCCGCGCAGCTTGCCCGCGCCGTCGACGATCGGCAGCTTCTCGATCTTGTGCCGGCGCAGGAGGCCCAGCGCGGCGTCGGCCGTGACACCGACCTGTGCGGTGATCAGCGGCGCCTTCGTCATGACTTCGCTCACCAGGCGCGTGAAGTCGACCTCGAACCGCATGTCGCGGTTGGTGATGATGCCCACGAGCGCTCCGGACGCGTCGGTGACCGGGACGCCGGAGATGCGGAAGCGGGCGCAGAGGGCGTCGACCTCCGCGAGCGTGTCGTCGGGCGAGCAGGTGACCGGGTCGGTGACCATGCCGGCCTCCGACCGCTTCACGACCTCGACGGCGGCGGCCTGCTCGTCGATCGGCAGGTTGCGCTGCAGCACGCCGATGCCGCCCTGGCGCGCCATGGCGATCGCCATGCGGGCCTCGGTGACGGTGTCCATGGCGGCGGAGACCAGGGGAACGTTGAGGGTGATGTTGCGCGTGAGGCGGGTACTGGTGTCGACCCCGCTGGGCACCACGTCGGATTCGGCCGGCAGCAGCAGCACGTCGTCGAAGGTCAGACCCAGCATCGCGAACTTGCTGGGCACGGGGGCGGTGATGCTTTCGCTGGTCATAGCGGGCGAAGGGCCTTCCTGGCGGGGGTGAGCGATCTGGCCGAGGGGCTGGCTGAGCCTTCCCCTCATGATATCCGGGCGCTGCGCCTGACCCGGGTGGGTGGGGACGGGCGCCACACGGCGGGTACCGTGCACGCCGTGCCGCACGACGTGTTGCCCCCCGACCCCTTCGCGGACGACCCGGACGATCCGGCCCGGGCCTTCCTCGACTCCGAAGACCAGCTGGACGAGCCCATCAGCCCGGACGAACGCACCGAGCTCCTGGCCGACCTCTCCGACCTGGCGGTGTACCAGGCCCTTCTTGAGCCCCGCGGTGTCCGCGGCATCGTCGTCGACTGCGGCGAATGCGACGAACCCCACTACCACGACTGGCACCTCCTGCGCGCCAGCCTCGAACAGCTCCTGGCGGACGGCCGCATGCGCCCGCACGAGCCCGCGTTCGACCCGAACCCCGGCGACTACGTGAGCTGGGACTACTGCCGCGGCTTCGCCGACGGTGTCACGGCGAACGAGAGCGCGTACTGAGGTTCGGTAGTCGAACGGCCCCGGTGATCTTCGGATCGCCGGGGCCGTTCTGCTGTGTTCTCGGGCGCTGTGTACTCGGACGCTGTGTTCTCGGGCGCTGTGTACTCGGGCGCTGTGTACTCGGGCGCTGTGTACTCGGGCGCAGACGACGAACGCCCCGGCGGGTGCCAGGGCGTTCGTCGAAAAGCGGGACCTACGGGTTGTCGGTCGAGATGCTCTGCCCGCCGACGCCGCTGTCCGAGGACTCGTTGCGGGGGCTGCCGCCGCCGCTGCCCGGGTCGGTGCCGTTGCCGGTCGCGTCGGTGGGCGTAGTCGGGGGCGGCGGAGAGCTGGTGGTCGTGTCCGGCGGCGGCGGGGGCGGCGGCTGCGTGACGCTGCTGGTGGCCGGCGGGTTGGTGGAGCCGGACCCGGTGCCGGGCAGGGACGTCGGCTGGCCGCTGGACTGCTGCGACGCCGTGTTGGCCGGGTTGTTCGCCGGCGGCGTGGTGGCCGGGTTGTTCGGCGGGTTCTGGCCACTGGGCGGTGCCGTGGGGTCACCGAGCTGGGCGGCGAGCTGCCGGTGCTGCTCGATCAGCTGGTCGCGGTTCTCGTCGTCGGTGACCTGGTTCAGCGCGGCCTGCGCGTCGTCGAGCGCCTTGCGGGCGTCGGCGAGGCGGTTGTCGGCCAGGGCGAGGTTGGCCTTCTCGAGGTCGAGCTTCGCGGCGGCCGCGGCCTCGACCGAGTGGGCGTGGTCGGTGTAGAGGACCTTGGTCAGGCCCCACAGCGTGTCGCCCGGCTGGGCATCACGAGCCGCGAGGCCGGTGCCGGCGAACGCGATCGCGACGGCGGCGCACGCGGCGGCGACCGGCACCAGGTAGCGGCGCCGACGGCCACGACCGGAGTGCTTGCGCGCCAGAGAAGCCGTCTTCACGGTGGTGACGGCGGTGTCGACGTCGACGAGCTCGGCCAGCGGCTCGCTGTCGATGTCGCGGCGCCACGCGAGCAGCAGGGCGTTGAGCTCCTGGTCTCCGAGTCCGTCGGCGATGGCCGGGTCCGTGCCGCCGAGCGCGTCGAGCAGCGCGTCGTCGGCCTGGATGGCCGTGAGGTCACCGTCGGCTTCCGGGTCGTAGGCCGTCATGCCGTTCAGATGCGCGGACGGCGACAGGTCACGATCGTCGTCGTGATCGGTCACTCAGATCACCTCCTCGGCGGCGAGCACCTTACGCAGGCGAGCAAGCGCTCGGTGCTGGGCCACTCGAACGGCACCCGGGGTCGACCCGACGGCCTCCGCGGTCTCTTCCGCCGACAGACCCACCACAACCCGCAGCACGACGATCTCGCGCTGTTTGTCGGGCAGCACCTGCAGCAGCTGTGCCATCCGTTCGTTCAGCTCGCCCTGCAGCGCGCGCTGCTCCGGGCCGACGCCGACCTCGATCTCATCGGGGACCTCGGCGACCGGTTCGGCCCGGTTGCGGGCCGCCGCGCGGTGCGCGTCGGCCACTTTGTGCTGGGCGATCCCGTAGACGAAAGCCAGAAACGGGCGGCCCTGTTCACGGTACGAAGGCAATGCCGTGAGCACCGCGAGACACACCTCCTGCGCAACATCGTCTGCCGAAGCGAACGAACGCTCCTGCCTGCCAACCCGAGCACGGCAATACCGCACTACCAGGGGGCGGATGGCAGCCAGCAGCCGGTCCACCGCCTGAGGATCTCCCTCTACGGCAGCGGCGACCGGCTCATCCAGTCCATCCCCCACATTGGCCATCGCAGACAACAGTCCCAGTGTTACGTGTAGGCGTGCTAAGAATCCGGCGCGTGGTCATCGTGCCCCGCCCGCCGGTGACAGTTACCGTACCGTCGGCAACCTCTCCGACAACCGCCAGAGGTGCCCACCGGCGCGCCGCGAGCGCGGCCGCGGCTGTGCCGCACTCGTCGACCAGAGGTCCAACGAGCGGCTGACCAGCGGGGTACGGCTTAGTGCCCGGGAGGGCGCTGCCGGAAGGCAGCCTGCCCGAGCGGTGGGGACGAAGGCGACGAACGTGACAGGTGACACAGACCACATCTGCCGGGCGGAAATCCACCGCGTCCGTAAAGGACAACGCACGGAGACACAGGTACGGGCCAGGGCGTTAACCCTGGCCCGTCGTCACCGTGGCGTCAGAACGGACTCAACCTGTCACGCGCGGAGCGTGGTACAGCAGTGTCAGGAAACGAGGCCGCGGCGGAAGCCGTGGGCCACGGCCTGGGCGCGGTCGCGGACGCCGAGCTTGCGGAACAGCCGCCGCGCGTGCGTCTTCACCGTGTCCTCGGACAGGTACAGCTCGCGGCCGATCTGGCCGTTGCTCTTGCCCTGGCTCATGCCGCGCAGCACCTGCAGCTCGCGCTCGGTGAGCTGCACGCCGGGGTCCGACGGCTGCCGCGGCGCCGGCACCGAGGTGCTGGCGAGCGTGTGGGCCAGCGCGGCGACCAGCTCGGGGCGCGAGGCGTCCCAGCGGAGGTAGCCGCGGGCACCGCCGGCGATGGCGGCGGCGATGCTGCCGGCGTCGTCGGGGGCACCGAAGACGATGACGTTCGCCTGGGGGTTCGCGGAGACGAGCCGCCGCGTGGCTTCGACGCCCGTCGGGACCGCGCGCTGCGTCCCGACCAGCACGACGTCGACCGGCTGACGGGTGTACCGGGCCAGCAGCTCGTCACCGTGCGCTACGCAGTCGATGCGACTGACCCCTGGGACCGCGGACATCACGCGGGTGAGCCCTTCGCGGACACTGCGTCGGTCGTCGCAGATCAAGACCGTCGTCACGGGGTTTCCTTCCTGCAGCCGGGTGACATTCCACTTCCCCTATCGGACGCTTTAGCCCGAACCTTGACACGATCCGGTGGCTTTTTTTGAAGTTTCTTAGCCCGGATGCCGGAACGGCGTTTCCAGAGGGCTCAACCGGGCCCCTCGGGCACCCAAGGTGAATCCTCTGCGATCCGCATCACGCAAGGATCGGCGCGTCGTAACACTGCGTGCAACACTTCTCGGCTTCTGAATCGATACTTCTCGGCGTGTCCGGGGTCCAGATCCGCCGCCACGCGCGCCGCCACCCAAATAAGTGAATAGAGTTCGTATTTCTCGGCGGCGTTGGCGGCATTTGTGACGACGTCGAGTGCAGTAGTGCGTTCGTCCACTTCCCCCGCGGTCGCGAGTGCCACCGCGAGCACGATGTCGGATTTGACGATGTGCCGGCGCGAGCCGTGCACCCGCGCCGTTTCGGCCGCTCGGCGCGCGGGCGCGATCGCTTCCCGCGGACGGCCGGCGGCGAGCTCGATCTCGGCGCCGACCCAGCCGCCGCGCACGGTGGCGCGCCAGCGGTCGTCCGTGGCGGCGGCGCGGGCCGCGAGGCGCCGGGCGGCGGTGAGCCGGCCCAGGGCGAGGTTGTCGGCGGCCAGGCCGAGCAGGGCGTCGGCCCGCGCGCCGGTGGCGTCGAGGCCGTTCGGGTCGGTGGTGCCCACCCGGCCGTCGAGGACCGCCAGGGCCCGTCCGTCGAGCGCTCGCGCGGCGACGTGGCCTCCGAGCTGACGGCGGTGCGACGCCAGCGTGGTCGCGGCCAGCGACGCGACCACGGGGTCGGTGGCCCGGCGCAGGTCGGCCAGCACCGTGGCCGCGGCGGCGTACCGGCCCTGCGCGCCGAGCACGACGGCGGCCAGCAGCCGCTGCCGGGGCGCGGCGGAGCGCGGCGCGGCGACCGGCACCGGCGGCGGCAGGAGATCACCGAACGCGAGCTCGGCGAGGGAGTCTTGCTGCACGTGACCTTTCTAGCGCCCGGCCCCGACAAGAACGTGCTCGACGCGGCCCGCGGCGGCGGGCAGGTCGGCGAGCAGCTCGACCTTGTCCGGCAGCGCGCCGGCGTCCCAGCCGGGTCCGCACGCGAACAGGCGGCTGCGCTGCCGGCCGCGGGACACGCGCGCGAACAGCCGCGGATCCGCCGCGTCACGCCGGTGCGCCCACAGCACCACGGCCGCCGGCGCGCTGCGCCGCACGGCCACCGCCAGGACCTCGGCGGGCAGCGGCACGCCGAACAGCTGCGCGCCGATCCGCCGCCCGGCCAGCGCGGCCGCGAGCGCGTAGACGGGCATGGTGTCGCGTTCTTCCGGCACGCAGGCGAGCAGCACCGGGCGCAGGTTGCGCGGCGCGTCGAGCACGGGAGTCGCGCGCACGAGCGCCGCGTACACGCATTCGGCCAGCAGGTACTCGACCTCGGCGCCCGCGCTCACTCCGCGCCAGCGCGCGCCCAGCGCCGTGAGCACCGGTTCCACCACGCCGGACCACGCGGCCAGCACGCCGAGCTCGTCGAGGGCCTCGGCGAGCATGCGCTGCACGGCGCCGACGTCCATGGCCAGCGCGGCCGTGCTCAGGCGCCGGGCCAGCCGCGATGACACCTCGCCGTCCGCGGGGGCGGGCTGCGTGGGCGTGGCGGGTTCGTCGACGAGCGGGGTGAGCTCGGTGCGGGGCATCTGCTGCAGCGCGAAGCGGGCGGCCTCGGCGGTCGAGGCGCCGCGGAGCAGGGCGCGCTGCATCAGCTCGAGGCGGTCGATGTCGGAGCTGCCGTAGCGACGGTGGCGGCCGTCGGTGTGGCGGCTGGGGCCCAGGCCGTAGCGCCGGTCCCAGGTCCGGAGGGTCGACGGGGCGACCCCGAGCCGGCGTGCGACCGAGGCCACCGGCAGGGTGGGTTCTCCTTCACGCGCTCCGGATCCCACCCGGCCAATATGCGGGCCCGGGGGAGTCACGGCAACCGGAGCCAAAACCCCTGCTCACCATTCCGGGGGATGCCTAACGGCTGAATCATCCGGAAGCCCTTGAACAACTATTGGCGCGCTTCTAACGTTACCGCCGTTGCACCGAATGGAGTATCGGCACCACAGCAGAGCAGCTAATGGCATCGACCGGATGACGGAGGCGGTCAGGATGGCAGACACGCGCAGGCTTCCCGGTCCCAACGCGGACATGTGGGACTGGCAGCTGGAGGGGTCGTGTCGGGGGATGGACAGCGCGGCGTTCTTTCACCCGGACGGCGAGCGGGGGCCGGCTAGGGCACGCCGTGAGGCCAGGGCGAAAGCGGTCTGCCTGGCCTGCCCGGTACTGGAGATGTGCCGGCGGCACGCACTCGCCGTGCACGAGCCCTACGGGATCTGGGGTGGGCTCTCGGAATCCGAGCGGGAGAACCTGATCAAACAGGACAAGCGAGTGCTGAGCATGTCCGGCGGCTGAGCACGATCACGACTTCACCGGGGCGGTGTCCTTTTCGGACGCCGCCCCTGTTTTGTCTTGGGCGGGGTTGTCCGGCACTGCGTCCGGCACGGTGTCCGGAGTGCCCGGCCACGACCGCATCGCCGCGTCGATGACCGCGGTGAGCGCGGGCAGGCCGACGCCGTCGCGGGCCTGCGTCGACAGGCCGAACAGGACCGTCGTGTAGTAGGTGCCGAGGGCTCCGACGTCGACGGTCTCGGCCAGCTCACCCTCGTCGACCGCCCGGCGCAGCCGCTCGCGCACCAGGTCACGGACTTCCTCGCGCTGCGCCTTGAGGTGCGCGCACACGGCCCCGTTCGCGGGTGAACAGTTCGTGGCGGCGAGCACGACCATGCAGCCGGTCGGGTGGTCCGTGTCCACGTACGTGCGGGCGTTGTCGCGAAGCATCGCTTCAATGGCCGCGTGCGCGGTCGGCGATTCGCTCAACGCGCGCCGCGTGTGGCTGCCGTACGTCTGGCCGTAGCGCTCCACCGCTTCGCGGAACAGCGCCTCCTTCCCCCCGAAGGCCGCGTACAGGCTCGGCGGGTTGATGCCCATCGCCCCGGTCAGATCGGCCAGCGAAGCGCCTTCGTAGCCGCGCTCCCAGAACACGAACATGGCCTCGGTGAGCGCGCGTTCGCGATCGAACGCGCGAGGTCGGCCGCGCGGTGACATGGACCACCTTCTTTAGTGAGCGATACAGAAAAACTTGACGACGCCATCGTACGTCGTCTTTTATGTAGTCATCGATACAGAAAGGAACCCTCATGGGCAAGCTCGACGGCAAGGTCGCACTCGTCACGGGCGGTAGCCGAGGCATCGGCGCCGCGATCGCGAAGCGACTGGCCGAGGATGGCGCCGACGTCGCCATCACCTACGAACGCGCCGTGGACCGGGCGGAGACCGTGGTCAAGGAGGTCGAGTCCCTCGGCCGGCGCGGCCTCGCGCTGCAGGCCGACGCAGCTGACGTCGACGCCGTGAAGTCGGCCGTCGACCGCACGGCAGATGAGCTCGGCGGGCTCGACATCCTCGTCAACAACGCCGGCGTGATGACGGGCACGCCCTTCGAGGAGCTCTCGGTGGACGAGGTGGACCGCATGCTGGCGGTCAACGTGCGGGCCGTCGTGGTCGCCACCCAGGCCGCACTGCGCCACCTCCCGCGCGGTGGCCGCGTGATCTCGATCGGCAGCGACCTGGCCGAGCGCGTGCCGTTTCCGGGCGTGAGCCTGTACTCGGCAACCAAGAGCGCCTTGGTCGGCCTGACCCGCGGGCTCGCTCGTGACCTCGGGCCGCGCGGAGTCACCGCCACCGTCGTCCACCCGGGCTCGACGGACACCGACATGAACCCCGCCGACGGCCCCGGCGCGGCCGGGCAGCTGCCGCACATCGCGCTGGGCCACTACGCGGAAGCCGCCGACGTCGCGGCGACGGTCGCACACGTGGCCGGACCGGACGGCCGGTACCTGACCGGCGGCTCGATCACGGTGGACGGCGGGTTCACGGCGTGAACCCCACCCCCTTGCGGTAACCGGAAGCGATCAAGCTTCACGTTGCCCATGGTGAAGGAAACTTTCCCACATCCCGGGAGTATTGGGCACGCGCAGGAGGATCCTCGCCTCCGCTCGCCCCTGCGTTCCTTGCCCCGGAGAAACGCTGGACGGCAAAGTCGCGCTCGTGACGGGCGGCAGCCGCGGCATCGGTGAAGCGATCGCCTCACGGCTGGCGGCCGAAGGGGCCGACATCGCGATCACGTATGAACAGTCGCGCGAGAGGGCAGAGAAGCTCGTCGCCGCCATCCAGGAGCAGGGCCGGCGCGCCCTCGCCGTGCAGGCCGACGCTGTGGACGCCGCCGCCGTGACGGCCGCCGTCGACCGGGTGGCGGCGGAGCTCGGCGGGCTGGACATCCTGGTCAACAACGCCGGCGTGCTGGTCACCGCGCCGATCGACCAGCTGGTGCTCGACGACATCGACTACCTGCTGAACGTGAACCTGTGATCGGTGATCGTAACGACCCAGGCGGCGATCCGGCACATGCCGCGCGGCGGCCGGGTGGTGTCGATGGGCAGCGCGCTGGCCGACCGCGTGCCGTTCCCGGGGATGAGCCTCTACGCCGCGTCGAAGAGCGCGCTGATCGGCCTCACGCGAGGGCTTGCGCGGGACCTGGCCGAGCGCGGGATCAACGTCACCGTGGTCAACGTGGGTTCGACCGACACGGACATGAACCCCGAGGACTCGCCGTTCTCGTCCGCGCAGAAGCCGCACATCGCGCGTGGGTCGTACGCGCGGCCGTCGGAGATCGCGGGCACGGTGGCCTACCTCGTGGGGCCCGACGGTGAGTTAGTGCACGGCGACCACTGTGGACGGAGGCTGGGCGGCCTGACCGGGCCGAAAACAAAAGCGGGGCGGTACTCCCGAGAGGAGTGCCGCCCCGCTTCGCGTTGCTGGTCGAGATCAGTGCGCGTGCCCGTGGCCGTGGCCACCGGCGGCGGGCTCCTCCTCGACCGGCTTCTCGACCACGGAGCTTTCCGTGGTGAGCACGAGCCGGGCGATGGAGGCCGCGTTGGCGACCGCGGAGCGGGTGACCTTGACCGGGTCGACGATGCCGGCCGCGATCAGGTCGGTGAGCTCGCCGGTGGCGGCGTTGAAGCCCTGACCCCAGCTCTGCTCCTGCACCTTGTTCACGATGACCGCGCCTTCGTGGCCCGCGTTGGTCGCGATCCAGAAGAGCGGCGCGGTGAGCGCGTCGCGGACGATGCGGACGCCCGTGGCCTCGTCGCCGGTCAGGCCGAGGTCGCCCTCGAGCTCCTTGACCGCGTGGACGAGCGCCGAGCCGCCGCCGGGGAGGATGCCCTCTTCGACGGCCGCCTTCGTGGACGCCACGGCGTCTTCGATGCGGTGCTTGCGCTCGTTGAGCTCGGTCTCGGTGGCCGCGCCGACCTTGATCACGGCCACGCCGCCGCCGAGCTTCGCGAGCCGCTCCTGCAGCTTTTCGCGGTCCCAGTCGGAGTCGGTGGTCTCGATCTCCTTGCGGATCTGCGCGATCCGGCCGGCGATGGCGTCCTTGGAGCCCGCGCCATCGACGATCGTGGTGTCGTCCTTGGTGACGACGATGCGGCGGGCGCGACCCAGCGAGCTGAGGTCGATCTCCGACAGCTTCACGCCGATCTCAGCGGACACGACCTCGCCGCCGGTGACGAACGCGAGGTCGTCCAGGAACGCCTTGCGGCGGTCGCCGAAGAACGGCGCCTTGACCGCGACGGCGGTGATCGTCTTGCGCAGCGAGTTCACCACGAGCGTGGACAGCGCTTCGCCGTCGACGTCCTCGGCGATGATCAGCAGCGGCTTCTTGGCCTCGACGACCTTCTCCAGCACCGGGAGCAGGTCGGTCAGCGCCGAGATCTTCTCGCGGGACAGGAGGATGTAGGCGTCCTCGAGGATCGCCTTCTGGTCCTCGGGGTTGGTGGCGAAGTGCGCCGACAGGAAGCCCTTGTCGAACTGCACGCCCTCGGTGATCACGAGCTCGGTCGCCAGGGTCGACGACTCCTCGATCGTGATGACGCCGTCCTCGCCCACGCGCTCGACGGCCTCGCCGAGCAGCTGGCCGATCGTGGCGTCGCGGGAGGTAACGGTGCCGACCTGCGCGATGTTCTCGCGGCCCTTGACCGGGGTGGCCTTGGACTTGAGGACCTCGACGACCTTCTCGGCCGCGGCCTCGATGCCCTTGCCGACCGAGGTCGGGTTGGCACCGGCGGCGACGTTGCGGAGGCCGACGCGGACCAGCGACTGGGCCAGCACGGTGGCGGTGGTGGTGCCGTCACCCGCGACGTCGTTGGTCTTGGTGGCCACGTTCTTGGCCAGCTGCGCGCCGAGGTTCTCGAACGGGTCGTCGAGCTCGACCTCACGCGCGACGGTGACACCGTCGAGGGTGATGGTCGGGCCGCCGAACTTCTTGTCCAGAACGACGTGGCGACCGCGCGGGCCGAGGGTCACCTTGACGGCGTCGGCGAGCTTGTTCACCCCGCGCTCGAGCGCGCGACGAGCGTCCTCGTCGAAACTGATCTGCTTGGGCATAGCGTGTTCCGCTTACCTTTCAGGTGGGTTAAGACGCAAGAACGCCCCGTCCCCCGGCTGCTGCGGGGCCCGGGGCGTCATGCGCTGCGAGCGGACGTCAGTTGATGACGGCCAGCACGTCGCGGGCGGAGAGGATCAGGTAGTCCTCGCCGTTGTACTTGACCTCGGTGCCGCCGTACTTGGAGTAGATCACGACGTCGCCCACGGCCACGTCGAGCGGCACACGGTTGCCCTTGTCGTCGATGCGGCCCGGGCCCACGGCCAGAACCTTGCCCTCCTGGGGCTTTTCCTTGGCGGTGTCGGGGATGACGAGGCCGGAAGCGGTCGTCTCCTCGGCCTCACTCGTCTGGACAACGATCTTGTCCTCGAGCGGCTTGATGTTCACGCTCACCGGGTTGACCTCCACGGTCGTCGAAAGCGTCGGCAGGATGACTTACGGCTCCTACCACCCCCGCCGTCGCGGGTGCCGGGCGTGTTCGGGCCGTTCGATTAGCACTCTAGCCACGGGAGTGCCAGGTTTGCAAGGAGGGTCCATCCGACGTGGGGGAACTTCGCTCCGCCGGGCCTGACCGGCGGTTTTGTTCCGCGGTGGTTCAGCGGGCCTCTCCGCGGTGGTCGGGGTGCCCGGCAGCGGGCTTGACGGCGCGGACGATCGCCGAGTGCATGCCGTCGGCGACGGGGTGGGTCGGGGTGATGTCGACGTCGGTGAAGCCCGCTGCTTCCAGGCCGTCGCGGTACTCGGCGAAGGACAGGGCGCCCGCGATACAGCCGACGTAGTCCCCGCGCTCGGCTCGCTGCGCGGGCGACAACGTGTCGTCGGCGACGACGTCGGACACGCCGAGCCGGCCGCCCGGCCTGAGGACGCGAAAGGTCTCGGCGAAGACGGCGCCCTTGTCGGTGGACAGGTTGATCACGCAGTTGGAGATCACGACGTCGATCGTGTCGGCGGGCAGCGGGATGGCTTCGATGGTGCCTTTGAGGAACTCGACGTTGCCGGCGCCCGCCTTGGCCGCGTTTTCCTTGGCCAGAGCCAGCATCTCGTCGGTCATGTCGAGCCCGTACGCCTTGCCGCCCGGACCGACGCGGCGGGCGGACAGCAGGACGTCGATGCCTCCGCCCGAGCCGAGGTCGAGGACGTGCTCCCCCGGGTTCAGGTCGGCGACGGCGGTGGGGTTGCCGCAACCGAGCGAGGCGGCGAGGGCTTCGGCGGGCAGCGCATCGCGGTCGGTGGCGGGATAGAGGGTCTCGCCGAATTTCTCGCCCACTTCGACGGATTCCGGCCCGCAACACGCGGCGCCGCCGTTCGAGGCCTTCAACGCCGCCGCGGCGTAGCGCTGCCGCACCGTCTCGCGCAAGTCTGAATCGGTCATCACGCATCACCCCAACTGCCTGTATCGATGATTGTGGATGCAACCTTGCGCCTTGGATCGACAAACGTCAAGATAGACGGATGTCGATGCAAGAGCTGGAGCTGGCCGACCAGTCCGCTGCCTGCTGCGCCACCCTGTCGTCCACGCCGCTGGACCCGGCCGGCGCGACCGAGCTGGCGAAGGTGTTCAAGGCCCTCGGTGACCCGGTGCGACTGCGGCTGCTGTCGATGATCGCGTCGCGCAAGGGCGGCGAGACGTGCGTGTGCGAGCTGACCCCGGCGTTCGACCTGGCCCAGCCGACGATCTCGCACCACCTGAAGCTGTTGCGGCAGGCGGGTTTGATCGACTGCGAGCGACGGGGGACGTGGGTCTACTATTGGGTTGTTCCGTCCACAATGGAGCGTCTGGCCGGCGTGCTGCGGGTCGAGGCGTGACCGCCTCGCTCCGGCGCCGGGCCGCCGCCGAGGCGGTGGGCACGGCGGCGCTGGTGGCCGTGGTGGTCGGCTCCGGAACCCAGGCGGCGCGGTTGTCGCCCGACGTCGGCGTGCAGCTGCTGGCGAACTCCCTGGCCACCGTGTTCGGCCTCGGCGTGCTCATCACCCTGCTCGGCCCGGTCTCCGGGGCGCACTTCAACCCGGTGGTCTCACTCGCGTTCTTCGGGCGCGGCCTGGCCCTGCGAGAGGTCGCCGCGTACGTGCCGGCGCAGATCGCCGGGGGCGTCGGTGGCGCGGTGCTGGCGAACGCGATGTTCGGGCAGCCTCTCGTGCAGTGGTCCGGGCACGACCGCTCCGGCGCGCAGCTGTGGCTCGGCGAGGTCGTGGCGACGGCGGGGCTGCTCCTGCTGATCTTCGGGCTCGGCCGCGCGGGCCGCGCCCACCACGCGCCGGTGGCGGTCGCGTCGTTCATCGGTGCCGCGTATTGGTTCACGTCGTCCACCGCGTTCGCGAACCCGGCGGTGACCATCGGCCGCGCGTTCACCGACACGTTCGCCGGGATCGCTCCCGGGTCGGTCGCACCGTTTGTCGTCGCGCAGTTCGTGGGTGCGGTGGTCGGTCTGGGTCTTGTCGCGGTGTTGTTCGGACGTAGGGATGTTGTCGCACTTCAAGAGGCTCGCCCATGACTCGCCCGACTGCGCTGTTCGTCTGCGTGCACAACGCCGGCCGTTCCCAGATGGCCGCCGCCTTTCTGAGCCACCTCGCCGGCGACCGCGTCGAGGTCCGCTCCGCCGGGTCCGAACCCGCCGACGCGCTCAACCCGGCCGTCGTGGCGGCGATGGCCGAAGCCGGCATCGACCTCTCGGCCGAAACCCCGAAGGTCCTGACCACCGAAGCGGTCCAGTCCTCCGACGTCGTCATCACCATGGGCTGCGGCGACACCTGCCCCGTCTTCCCCGGTAAGACCTACCTCGACTGGCAACTCGACGACCCGGCCGGCAAACCACTCGCCGAGGTCCGCCCGATCCGCGACGAGATCCTTGCCCGGGTACGGGCGCTCCTGGCCGAGCTCACCTGAGTAGTCGGGGTCCTGGGGATCACTGAGTTCTTCATGTGAGGCGTTGAGGAAACGCGTGTCGACGAAGTGACACGGAAGCGATCCACAACCAACCTCGCAGACGGGACCTGGGCCGCGAAGTACGGTGCGCTCTCGAATCAGCCGACGTTCGACGGCTCGTTGGTCGTGGTCGTCAGCCGGGGACAAGCGGGCAAACCACCTGCTTGAAGGCTTACCGGGCGCGCGGGTTTCTGGTTAAGTTTCGCCGGAAAGGTACCTACACCTGGGGGTCCTCACCGAATGTCGAACTCCGTTTCGCGGCGGTTGGCCGTCGCGGGTGGGGCGGGGGTGCTGGTGGTCGCGTTGGCGGCTGCCGGGAGCCCGGCCCTTGCCCAAGAGCAGAACCAGCAGCGTCAGCAGGACTTCGTGAGTGCGGCGCGCGAGTTCGGCGTGCCGCTCGACGTGGTGCTCGGGGTGTCCTACCTCGAGTCGCGCTGGGATTATCACGCCGGGACGCCCAGTACGGCGGCCGGGTACGGGCCGATGCACCTCACGGACCTGCGGACGGCCGGGGTCATGACCAGCGAATACGACACCGGTGAAGATCCGCGGGGCGATGACGCCCGACCGGCGTTGAGGCCCGCGACCGCGAGGAAGACCACGCAGGCGCCGCCGAGTCTGCAGACCGTGGATCAGGCCGCGGCGCTGCTGCGCACCGACGCGGCGACGCTGCGCACCGACCCCCGGCAGAACATCCGGGGTGGCGCGGCGCTGCTGGCCGAGTACCAGCGCAAGCTGGGCGTCAGCAGCGAAGACCCGAAGGACTGGTACGGCGCCGTCGCGGCGTACAGCGGGTCGGACGACGCGAACGCGGCCCGGACGTTCGCCGACGAGGTGTACAGCACGATCAAAACCGGCGTCACGCGCACGACCGACGACGGTCAGGCCGTGACGCTCGCCCCGGACTCCGACGTCACGCCCGACACGAAGCAGGCTGACCGCCTGGGCCTGAAAACCGCCGCGCCCGCCGCCACGGAGTGTCCGAAGACGGTGGCGTGCGAGTCGGTGCCGGCACCGTACCAGGAGCTGCCCGGCGGCGACTACGGCAACCACGACCTCGCCGACCGGCCGCAGAGCCAGAAGATCGACACGATCGTCATCCACGACACCGAGGGCTACTGGGACGACGCGCTCACGCTCGCGCAGGACCCGACGTACCTCGCGTGGCACTACACCGTGCGCTCGCAGGACGGCCTGATCGCCCAGCACGTGGCGACGAAGGACGTCGGCTGGCACGCGGGCAACTGGTACGTCAACACGAAGTCCATCGGTGTCGAGCACGAGGGATTCGCCGCGCAGGGCACCTGGTACACCGAAGCGATGTACCGCTCGTCGGCGAAGCTCGTGGGCTACCTGGCGAAGCGCTACGGCGTGCCGCTCGACCGCGCGCACATCATCGGCCACGACAACGTGCCGGGCACCACTCCCGCCACGATCGCGGGCATGCACTGGGACCCCGGGCCGTACTGGGACTGGTCGCACTACTTCGACCTGCTGGGCGCGCCGATCAAGGCCACGGGCCGGCCGGGCTCGTCGATGGTGACGGTGGCCCCGAGCTTCCCCACCAACAAGCCCGCCATCACCGGCTGCGACAAGATCGGCTCCGGCGACCCGTGCGCCGCGCGCGGCGCCCCGGGAGGCGCGGAGCACACCCCAACCGAACCCCCCGCGACCCCACAGGAGGGAC